>JAFDKF010000030.1 GCA_019307135.1 Deltaproteobacteria bacterium | reverse complement strand
TACAACCGGTAACGATTTTCAAATAACGAATCGGGACCGGCTAAACCGGCTAAACCGGCTAAACGGGCTAAACGGGCCAAACAGGCTAAACCGTAAAAACAGATGTATGGCAATTTCATTTACTTCATTCTAGTCCTTCTCATTTACACCACCTATTACCCTCCGGAAAACCCCTATCTTGGCCCCTTTGAGACCGTGGGTATCTTTTTGTTGGGTGTAGGCATGCTTGCAATAACCACAAGAGTTGCCTTTGACGCCCTTTCCAAAAAGACCGCGCTCAGAGGTACCTCTGGCCTCCACGGCGAGTTCGACCGGTTGTTCAAACGACAGGCCATACTGGCCATTGTCATCTTTGCTGTCAATATCTATGTTCTAAACCTGAAATTCTTCCTTATGACGATTCCTCCTTTTACAGGTTCTCCAACCCTGATGGCCCTCTTGTTTGTTGGCCTTTTCATAGGCTACCTTGCCATCATATGGGCAGGGGCCTATCAATCCTACAAGGTCCTGTTTCAGACCCAACTTTCCAGACGATCGTATGTACTTTCCAATATTTCGTTCAGCCTTCCTGTGATCTTACCGTGGCTTATGATCTCGGCAGGCGTGGACATAATCAATATCCTGCCGTTTTCCGCCCCCAAACGCCTGCTCGCCACACCAGAAGGACAAGTCGTTTTCTTTTCGTTTTTTCTGGCGGCCCTGGTTCTTATAGCCCCTTCCCTGATCAAATTTTTCTGGCAATGTCGCCCCTTGCCGCAGGGCCCGAAGCGTGTACGGATCGAGGCCATCTGCGAAAAGGCCAGGTTGAAGTACAATAATATTTTGAAGTGGCCGATCTTTGAAGGCAAACTGCTGACCGCCGGGGTCATGGGATTGATCAAGAGGTTTCGTTACATCCTCGTGACAGAAAGCCTGCTTCAGATCTTGAATGATGATGAGATCGACGCTGTCATGGCCCACGAAATCGGCCACATTAAGAAAAAACACCTGGTCTTCTACCTCATATTCTTTCTGGGCTTCATCGTACTCTCCTACGCTGCCTTTGATTTGATTGTCTATGCAATTTTGTACAGCAATCTGTCGTTTCCAGTTGCACGCGATATCCGGTTCGAACAAGTCACCCTGACATCCATTGTCTTAACCGTAGCCATGGCAGGCATACTCCTGATCTACTTCCGCTACGTTTTCGGATACTTCATGCGTAACTGCGAACGACAGGCCGATCTTTACGCCTTTGATCTCCTGGGAAGCAGCCGGTGGCTGGTTTCATCCCTGGAAAAAATCGCCGTTTACAGCGGCCAGAGCCACGACAGGCCAAGCTGGCATCATTTCAGTATCCGGCAGCGGATCGATTTCCTGAACAAGTGCGAAGCTAACAGGCGTATGATCATGCAGCACGACCGAAAATTGCGCAGGAGCATGATGCTCTTCATAGGCGGGCTGTTGTGCACTGGATACGTCGGCTATGCCATCAATTTCGGACAGATTGGCCAGACTTTAAGCAAACACTTTCTCCAAAAGGTCCTGATCAGACAAATCAAGCAGAATCCAACGAATCCCGGACTGTACAGCATGCTGGGCTCTATTTACTACCAGAACAAGGAATACGTGCAGGCTGTCGAGGCTTATGAAAAATCGATTGAGCTTGCACCCCGCGATCCCGAAGCCTTGAATAACCTGGCGTGGCTCTATGCCACCTGCGAACAGACTGAATGTCGGGAACCTGTAAAGGCCCTTGTGTATGCACGACACGCTGCGGCCATGAAACCGGTGCCTCATATCCTCGACACCTTGGCCGAGAGCTACTATGTGAACGGATTGCATGAAAAAGCGATAATGACCATCAAACAGGCGCTGGCCATGCAGTTAGAAGATAGAACCTATTATGAGAACCAGTTAAGGAAGTTTGAACAAGGAGCCATTGAGCAACGAATGACGGAGTGATGGAGTATTGGCGGTTTTATGAAACCCACTAAGCGACGTTTGGACGTATTGCTGGTTGAAAGGGGACTTGCCCAAAGCCGTCAGCGTGCCCTGGGACTGATCCTTGCAGGTAACGTCTGGGTCAATGGTGAAAGAATAACCAAGGCAGGCAGTCTCTTACCCGTCAGTTGTGCTATTAAGATCACTGGTAGGGATATCCCTTATGTAAGCCGCGGGGGTATAAAACTAGAAGCTGCCCTTCGTTCCTTCAATGTTGATGTTACAGGCCTCACTTGCCTTGATGTTGGGGCCTCTACCGGAGGATTCACGGATTGTCTTCTCAAGCACGGTGCAAAACACGTGACAGCAGTAGATGTGGGCTACGGCCAACTCCACTGGAAACTGCGATCCGACCCGCGGGTCAAAGTCATAGAACGGACCAACATCCGGCACCTTGACACAGGTGCCCTGCCCAGACGTGTGGATCTTGCCTGTATTGACGTCTCCTTTATCTCACTGAAGATAGTGGTCCCCGGTGTTTTGAAATTTGTGAAACGGCCTGGTCACATTATCTGCCTTGTCAAACCTCAGTTTGAGGTCGGAAAAGGCTTAGTGGGCAAAGGGGGCGTCGTTCGTGATCCGGCCCTCCATGAGGCAGTCATCGAAGACCTCAGCAGGACATTTAAGGGCCTTGACCTCTGTGTACTCGGGGTCATACCCTCCCCCATTCTCGGTCCCAAGGGGAATCAGGAATTTCTGATGTATCTCGAATAAGGCCTTTTTCCAATCCAACACGAGGACTCAGAATTAGCTCCGATTTCAATCCACGGTATTATTCCATTTGACTCTGAGCCCCTGTTTACACTATGTTCCTTTTGTATAAATCGTATGAACCTCAATAGTTGGTATTATCCTGCAAACTTGCATTAGGAGGAAGTCTTTCCATGTTCGACATAGTATCTGAAGAGACTTACCAGGATGGCCAAATCATCATTAAAGAGGGAACTACGGGAGACTGGGTCTATGTAATCCTGTCAGGTAAGGTGGAAATCTCTAAGACAGTTGGAGCAAAGAAATTTTTCATAGAATTGCTTAAGCCGGAAGAGGTGTTTGGCGAACTCGCTTTCTTAGGAGGTATCACGCGCACTGCCACAGCCCGGGCTATTGGTGAGACCACCGTTGGCGTTATTGATCGAGCATTTCTGGATCAGCAATTTAACAAACTTCCTTCAGAGTTTAGGGCTATTCTGGTAGCCGTGGTGCAAAGATTCAAGAAGATGATCGATCGGTCCCAGGGGTTTTCGGCACGAAAGGAGATTCGTGTTCTACAGACTTTGTCCTTGAAGTACAAAGATAAAAAGTCCTTTGTCAATGCTTACACAGGGAATCTGAGTAGCGGAGGCCTTTTCATTAGGACCGAAAATCCACTTAAACAGGGTGAGCACTTTCTATTCAAACTACAATTACCAGGCCTTCCAGATCCTATGAGAATTAAGTGTGAAGTGGCATGGTCAAGAAAAAAAGCGGAAAAAATGGATGACTCTCCCGCTGGAATGGGAGTCACGTTTCTTGAAATGTCGAAAAAGGACAATCAGATGCTGAAACAATATCTCAAAGATGTGGCGAAAGATGAAGAAAAAGACCGATCAGAAAAAAAGAGTTGACGAAATTGGCTAACTCCTTGAAATGATTGGAGGCGGCAACCAGATTCGAACTGGTGTATAACGGTTTTGCAGACCGCTGCCTTACCACTTGGCTATGCCGCCTTTTTAACGAAGGCTTGGAGCGGGAAACGGGATTTGAACCCGCGACTTCAACCTTGGCAAGGTTGCACTCTACCACTGAGTTATTCCCGCCCGGTATTATCAACAATTAATAACGATCTCTTGCTTCCTTGTCAACAAAAAATTCCCTCAGGGTTCGCCCAAGAATAACTTCGCAGAATTCGCGCTTAGATTTGGGTTAGATTTGGTCGATACGAACGAGCAAAACCACAGGAATAGCAGGCTATTTCGCGGATTTTGTGAATGAGTATCGGGCAAAGGTGGCCTGAAGCTGAGATGCGAAAATGGGAAGTTATTCTTGGGCGAGCCCTTAGTACCGATTAAGATATTGCATGACCCTGCGTACAAATCGCTGGGTTTCCTCAATAGGCGGCACGGATTTGAGGGACTGAACCTTTTGGGGGCCTGCGTTATAAGCTGCCAAGGTCAGAGGCAAGCTTCCTTGGAATTGTGTCAGGAGCTTCTTGAGATAACGTGCTCCTCCAAAGATGTTCTCTCGAGGGTCAAACGCATCAATAACACCCAGGGCCTTTGCAGTTTCTGGCATGATCTGCATTAGTCCGCACGCGCCTGATTTGGAAACAGCATAGGGATCGAAGTCCGACTCCGCCTTAATAACTGCCTTGATCAGGGAAAATGATACCCCGTGCTTACGGGCCGCTTCTGCGATATACACGTCATAACAGCTCGATACATCATCGGCAGGGAGCAGGGAGCCCTCGCGCATATAGAGATGATATCCTGGTATCGTGGGTACATTTGTAAAATGGATGATCCCCTCCCTGTCAACATAGCGGTAAATATCCGCCCGCACTGGCATGCAGACCAACAGAGTTACACCCAGCCACATCGGGAACAGATTGGTCAGGAATCGGGTCTTATTTACCATGAAATAAGTAGTTTCTTGGGTTTGTTGTGTTTCTTGGGTTTGTTGTGTTAAAACCCTATGAACCCTATGAACTCAACAAACTCAACAAACCCTAGTGTTTAGAGTCCTTGATCGTCTCAAGATATTTGTCCCGACACGTGGTGCTGCAAAAGTAGTGGGTCTTTTCGTTGATAACGCTCTTGATACCCTGTTTCTTTGGTAAGTAGGTCTGACAGAAAGGGTCCTTGACCATCACGTCGTCCACCGGGGTCAAAGCCACATCCTCTGGAGGTGTTGTAGACGATTGCCCCGGAAGTGCCCACTTCTTGAAAACCCAATATCCAAGGTAGATCAAAAAGCAAAGGATCAGTAGTCGCATTTGTACAGTTTGGCTTTTTTTTTCCCATCCTTCAAATCAGATAGAAGGGATTGTATAGTCTGCCCAAAGACGGGATGTGTAAGCCCCGCCGCAATGTTGCACAGGGGCCTGAGGACAAACCTCCTTTCGTGCAGCCTAGGGTGAGGGATTTGCAGCAATATTGTACGCAAGATGCGGTCATCATAAAACAGAATGTCCAGGTCCAAGGTCCTGGGGCCGAACCTGACTCCTCCAGGCCGACGTCCCATTGCATGTTCAATGGCTTTTAGTCGTGCGAGAAGGGTTTCTGGCTCAAGATCGGTACGAATCCTGACTACACCATTTACAAACCAATCTTGACACTCCAAATGAACCGGTTCGGTCTCATACAGGGGGGATTGGGCCTCCACCATGCAACCTTCGCACTCATTTATCGCTGCGATTCCCTTCCGACAATTGCTGGCCTTATCCCCAATATTCGATCCTACGCCTATATAAGCCGTATGTTTATAACGCATTGTTTCGGGAAAATTATGGATCTTTTTGCGACAATCGGCCGTTGCCTATCTGTTGACAAGTTGAGCCGTTGAGTCCGTTTTGCCGGTTATACTCTAATACATTGACGTTCTAGTCTACGCTTTTGGTTTCTACCAGCAGCGCGGAATATGCAGGCCTGAAGGCTTGAGCTACGTGTAGTGCAGGGCTTTGACCCATGCACAAAAAACGCCATTTATGACGTGGGCAGGGCAGGTCCTTTTAGAACCGGCTCAACGGGCTCAACTGGCTAACGGACTTAACCGACCCATCCGTTCCACTGCTTCATGGATTCGCTCACGGTCAACCGTGAGGGCCATCCGGACATACCCTTCACCTGCTGCACCAAATCCGTTCCCGGGCGTGGTCACAATACCAGCTTCTGTCAAAAGCAGACTGGCAAACCCTGCCGACGTGTACCCCTCTGGCACCTCAACCCAGAGATAGAACGTTGCACACGGTTTATCCACTGATAAACCCACGGAGCGGAGGCCGGCTACCAAAATATCTCGACGCTCCGCATATGTCTGCCTCATATCTTCAACGCATACTTGGTCTCCTTCCAAAGCGGTAATCCCCGCAATCTGAACGGCCTGAAATGCACCGGAATCGATGTTACTCTTTACCTGGCCCAAAGCGCTGATTACATCCGCACAACCGACCGCAAACCCGATACGCCAACCTGTCATATTATAGGTCTTGGAAAGGGAGTGAAACTCGATTCCCACAGATTTGGCCCCTTCCACCTCAAGAAAACTCATCGGCCTATAACCATCAAAGGCCATCTCGGAATAGGCAGCGTCGTGACATACGATAACATCATGTTCCCTGGCAAAGGCGACCACCGATTCAAAAAAATCCTTGGTAGCCACTGCTGCCGTGGGATTGTTCGGATAGTTTATAAACATCATCTTGGCCTTTTGGGCCACTTCCAGTGAAATGGCTTCAAGGTCAGGCAAAAACCTATTCTCCTTCAAAAGATCCATGAAATATGGTGTCCCACCTGCAAACTGGGTGCCAATATGGTAAACTGGATAGCCTGGACTGGCCACGAGAGCAATATCTCCGGGGTTTATAAAGGCCAAGGGGATGTGGGCAATCCCCTCCTTGGACCCAATCAAGGTCACCACCTCTGTGCTGGCATCCGGGTCCACGTCAAAACGCTGCTTATACCACTTTGCCACTGCAGTATTAAACTCACCCATCCCTGAATAGGAAGGATATCGATGATTGGCCGGATCTGAACCCGCTCTCTTTAAGGCCTCGATAATATGAGGTGGGGTTGGAAGGTCTGGATCCCCTACCCCAAGATCAATAATGTCAATCCCCTTAGCTCGAACCTGTTCTTTCTGGCTATCAATCTCTTTGAAAAGATAAGGAGGAAGGCGTTTCAGTCTGTCAGCTTTTTCAATCCTCAATTTCGTCCTCCGTCATTCGAATGCGGATTGCGGATTGCGGATTGCGGATTTAAATTCCAGGTGAAGGGAATCGGTCCATTCCAAATTCCGCATTCCGCATTCCAAAATCCGCATTCCAAAATCGAAGATCATCAGACATCAGGTATCTGGCATCGACACAAATGACAAATGACTAACTTTCTTTCCAAAACCGGCCTTCATAAATAACCCGCGCGTCTCCTTCAAGGAACACGTTGCGAAAATCATCTCCGGATCCCTCGAAGTAGACTTTCAGGGCTTCGCCTCCCCGGGTATGCAGTACAGCAGGAGAAGCCGCTATCCCTTTTGTGGCAGCAATGAGAGCAGTTGCAACCGAGCCCGTCCCACAGGCCAGGGTCTCATCTTCCACACCACGCTCATAGGTGCGAATGGAAAACGTGCCGTCATCGAGTTGTTCGACAAAGTTGACATTTGTGCCTGCCGGGGCGTAGCGTTGATGGTACCTTACGGCCCGGCCTATCGTGAAAACCGGACTTGTTTTCAGGTCAGTCACCCAGATCACTACATGGGGCACCCCAACCGTGATACTGCTTACCGTAAAAGTCTCTTCTTTAACCTTCAGGGGATAATCAAGTTCTGGCGTGGTCGGTTCTGGCATCTCCAACTTCACCTGTCCACCGGTCACTTCGGCCCGGATGACTCCGGACTTGGTTTCAAAGCTAAGCTGAGGACCAGCGATCCCTTTCAGATAGGCAAGCCTTGCCGCACAACGGCCCCCGTTGCCACACATTTCGACCTCTCCGCCGTCTGCATTGAAGAAACGCCATTTGAAATCTGCCCGTTCCGAGGTTTCAAGCAAAATCACCCCGTCAGCCCCCACTGAGAGTTTCCTTCGGCAGATGGAGGCTACAAATTGGCCAAGGTTTTCCTTGTCAACAATGGCGGCACGGTTGTCCACGAGGATGAAATCGTTTCCGCTGCCGCTCATCTTGTAAAAAGAAATACCCGTTTGTGTCATGGTCTCCACTTTTCAAGATCCGGGATGCCTGATGCCCGATTACCAGCGACGATTGATCAATTTAAAATGAGCTAAAGTGCCTAAAGTGAGCTAAAGTGAGCTAAAGTTGAGGACTTGAAGAAACTTGTTTTGAACTTCGTTTTATTCTTTTAGCTCTTTTAACTTTAGGCACTTTAGCTCACTTTAGCTCACTTTAGGCACTCCGTTATTGACCAGTGACCAGTGACGCTCCTTTTACAGAAAAGGTGGTATCGACTCCCCTTTAATCAGGTCCTCGTACGACTCCCGCGCCCTGACAACATAGAATTGATCCTCCTTGACCATGACCTCTGGGACTCGGGGTCTTGAATTGTAATTGGAAGACATTGTAAAGCCATACGCCCCTGCACTCATGACTGCCAGCAAGTCACCTGCTTCCACACGCGGCGTATCACGATCCTTGGCCAAAAAATCACCGCTTTCGCAAATCGGTCCGACCACATCCGCCCTGATCGTTTCCCTTTGATCTCTAACCACAGGTTCGATAGCATGGTAGGCGTCGTAAAGGGAGGGCCGAACAAGGTCGTTCATAGCCGCATCCACAATAACGAAATCCTTGGTGTCACCTTTCTTGGTGTACAGCACCCGGGTTACGAGGATACCTGCGTTGCCCACAATCACCCGGCCAGGCTCTAAAATGAGCGTGAAGCGTGAGTCCCCAAGGGCCTGTGAGATCGCCCTGCCATATTCATTCGGGTGAGGAGGAAATTCTCGATCGTACGTGATCCCAAGCCCTCCCCCTATATCAAGATAGGAAATCGAGATGCCAAAGGTCTCCAGGGTCGCAATCAACTCCTTGACGCGGTATAGGGCATCCACAAAGGGAGCTATCTCTGTAACCTGAGACCCGATGTGGCAACTGATGCCGACAACTTCTACATGTGGAAATGCAGCGGCTGACTTGTATACCTCTGCAGCCGATTCCATGCCCAACCCAAACTTCTCCCTTTTCAGGCCTGTTGATATGTAAGGATGTGTCTTGGGATCCACGTCCGGGTTTACACGAAGGGCAATTGGCGCCTTTCTTTTCAGGCGGGTACCGCAACGGTTTATGAGCTCCAACTCCTGGTGTGATTCAATATTAAACATCAGAATGCCATATTGAAGGGCATACTCTATCTCGTCCTCACGCTTTCCCACGCCTGAATAGACAATCCTGTCCGGAGGGATACCTGCCTGAAGCCCGCGAAACAACTCGCCGCCCGATACGATGTCCAGGCCACCTCCAAGGCTGCCAAAAAGTCTCAGTACGGCTAAGTTGGAATTGGACTTGGCAGAAAAGCAGATCAGATGGGGCACACCCTCAAATGCCTCTTGAAAGACAAGGAAGTGGTGCCGGAGTGTAGCATGGCTGTACAGGTAAAAGGGCGTCCCCACATTTTTCGCGATCTCCGGGACAGGAACATCCTCACAAAACATACGGTTGTCACGGTAGTGAAAGTGATGCATGACAGGCTCGTTATTCGTTAGCCGTTATTCGTTATTCGTTATTCGGGTAGAAAACAATGTTGGAATCAGTACTCGCTCCGCCGCTTTTATGATAGACCACAACCTTATAGGCGTAACGATAGTCAGCCTCTATCTTATCGTGGCAGACAATACGATCCCCTTCCACCCGTGCCGGCTTAGGGTCATCGAGTTTAATGTCAAGGAAGTGTTCAAATGGGATCGGACACCCTGGGCACATTTCCACTGAGCTATGCGACTCGTACTTGTAAACACCAAAGGATTCTAACCCGTCAAACACTTCATTGCCCTTCTTCGGCACTGACCAGGTCAATCGCACTTTATCCCCCATGACTTCTGCCTTGAGGTCTTTTACTGCAGGGGGAACAGTGGCCTTAGGTGCTACAGGGGGTGCCTTTTTGCCGCATTCCAAGCCCAGAATCAGAAACCCCACGCAAATCAAAAAAAGGAACCTATTTTGGTGTCTTCCTTTTCCTCTTATGAGATTCATCTTCAACCGCCTCAAGCTTAAGGGCTTCCTGTGCCTCGTTGATCGCCTTAACCACGTTCTCCTTAGCCGTACCGCCTGGAGACACCCGTCTGTTAACCATCTGTTCTAATGTCAGAATTTCAAAGATATCTTCTTCAAATGCCTGGGAAAATTTCTTCAGGTCACGCAGGGAAAGCTCTTGCAGTTCCTTGTTTTGATCCATGGCGTACCGTACGACTTCCCCCACGCAATGGTGTGCATCTCGAAAACCAATGCCCTTGGTTACCAGATAGTCCGCCATATCTGTCGCATTCAAAAAGCCTCTTGAAGCTGCTTTCTTCATGGCCTCCCGGTTCACTTTCAACCTCGGAAGGAGCTTTTCATACACCTCAAGACATCCCTTAAGGGTGTCAACTGTGTCAAACAGGGGTTCCTTGTCTTCCTGCATATCCCGGTTGTAACTGAGGGGGAGACCCTTCATCAGCGTAAGCAGCGCCATCAGGCTTCCAAATACCCGCCCCGTCTTGCCCCGGACCAACTCCGGCACGTCCGGGTTCTTCTTCTGGGGCATAATGCTGCTCCCTGTGGCAAAGGCATCAGGTATTTCCACAAATCCAAATTCAGCAGTGGACCACAGGACCAACTCTTCTGAAAGGCGACTCAGATGAACCATGCAGATGCTGGCTGCTGCCAGAAACTCCGTTACGAAGTCCCGACTACTCACAGCGTCCAGGCTGTTGGCGGAAACCTCGGGAAACTCAAGGAGCTTGGCAGTATATTCTGAGTCAATCGGATACGTTGTTCCGGCCAGGGCCGCACTACCAAGGGGCATCACATTGATCCGCTTGAGGGCTCCCTTGAAGCGGGCACTGTCCCTTATAAACATTTCATAATAGGCCATGAGGTGGTGGGAAAACAGCAATGGCTGAGCTGGTTGAAGGTGTGTATATCCTGGCATAATGACATTAATATGCTTCTTTGCAAGCTCCACAAGGGTCTGACGCAAGCCTCTAAGCCTGGTAAGTATGATTACCACCTCGTCACGGAGGTACATCCGAACATCCAGCACCACCTGATCGTTTCGGCTTCTTGCCGTGTGAAGTTTTTGTGCGGCCTTGCCAACTTCAGCAGTGAGTCGGGCCTCAATGTTCATATGAATATCTTCCAACGATTCATCCAGCTCAAGGTCGCCACGCTCAATATCCCGTGCAATCCTGCAAAGACCTTCCACAATCTGGGAGGCATCTTCCTCGGAAATGATCGACTGTTTGGCCAGCATGCGGCAGTGGGCTATACTACCCTGAATATCATAACGGTACAGCCGCCTGTCAAAGGCGATCGAAGCCGTAAAAGACTCTACAGTTCGATCGGTTTTTTCAGCGAATCTGCCACCCCACGGCTTTTCGGACACAAGGAACCTCGTTAGTCATTTGTCATTAGAAGTGAACTAAAGTGAACTAAAGTGCCTAAAGTGAGCTAAAGTTGAGGACTTGAAGAAACTTGTTTTGAATTTCGTTTTGGCTTTTTGTAACCGTTCATGGGCTCCCAAAGCACGCTGTATTATTATCGAATCCTCAACAGTCATTATGTGGGAGAGGCTTTCAGCCTCGATTGATCGCGGCTGAAAGCCGCTCCCACAAGCCTATCGACGCGCGTAATCCGTGAATGGTTACGGCTTTTTTAACTTTAGTTCACTTTAGCTCACTTTAGTTCACTTTAGGCACTTTCTCCGTCATTGCCTGAATCCGAAGCCTCAGGGCATTAAGGCGGATAAAGCCTTCCGCGTCCTGCTGGCGATAGACCTGGTCTGCTTCAAACGTAGCAAAATCACGCCTGTAGAGAGAATTGTCGGATTTGCGGCCCAAAACACGGCAGTTTCCCTTGTAGAGCTCCAAGCGCGCGGTGCCTGAAACCGTCTCCTGGGTCTCGTCCATCATGGCCTGCAATACCTTCATCTCTGGTGAAAACCAGAACCCATAATAGACAAGTTCAGCGTACTTGGGAACCAATGAATCCCGAAGATGCATGACCTCGCGGTCCATGGTAATCGACTCTATTGCCATGTGAGCTACCCTCAGGATCATACCGCCCGGGGTTTCATACACCCCTCGAGACTTTATCCCTACAAACCGGTTTTCCACCAGATCGACCCGCCCTATACCGTTTCGGCCTCCAAGCGTATTCAGCCTGCCAAGGAGTTCTGCAGGGGAAAGCATTTCGCCGTTTACGGCTACAGGGTCTCCTCGCTCGAATGAAACCTCTACAACCTCCGGCCTGTCAGGTGCTTCAAGGGAAGACACGGACATTGTGAACATATCTTCGGGGGGGCTTTCCCACGGATCTTCGAGTATCCCCCCCTCATAGCTCACGTGAAGCATGTTTCGATCCATACTGTACGGCTTTTCCTGGGTTGCAGCCACTCGAATACCGTGCTCTTTGGCATAATTCATAAGGGACTGACGCGAACTCAAGTGCCAAACTCGCCAGGGCGCAATAATCTTCAATTCAGGAGCCAGGGCCTGGTACGTAAGCTCAAATCGCACCTGGTCATTCCCCTTGCCGGTGGCTCCATGACTGACCCCATCAGCACCCTCTGTCCGCGCTACCTCAATCTGGCGTTTAGCAATAAGGGGACGTGCCAGAGAAGTCCCCAGGAGATATTGGCCTTCATATACGGCATTTGCGCGAAAGGCCGGAAACACATAGTCTCGTACAAAGTCCTCTTTCAGGTCCTCTATGACGACTTTCGCGGCACCTGTATCCAGGGCCTTCCCCCTCACACTGTCCAGCTCTTCTCCCTGGCCAATATCAGCCGCAAAGGCAATCACTTGACAATCGTAGGTCTCGATCAACCACTTCAGGATAACGGATGTGTCAAGGCCCCCTGAATAGGCGAGGACTATCTTCTTGATCTGTCTTGTCATTAGTCATTAGTCATTAGTTATTGGTTATTGGTTATTGGTTATTGGTTATTGGTCACTTGAAACTTGAAACTTGAAACTTGAAACTTGACTGACCACTGACCACTGACCACTGACCACTGATCACTGATCACTAATAAGTTTCTCTAATATCGCCTTATGCATGTGCAGCTTGTTTTCTGCCTGATCCCACACGACCGAATGGGCTCCCTCCAGGACATCGGCGGCTATCTCCTCGCCCCTGTGGGCCGGCAGACAATGCATGACCATCACGTCGTGTTTGGCCATGGTCAACAGGCCCTCGCTCACCTGAAAAGGTTTAAAGATTCTCTTTCGCAGCCCGTGTTCACTCTCGTGACCCATGCTGGCCCAAACATCTGTATAAATAACATCCGCATCGCGAACCGCTTCTTCAGGATCAGAAAGTACTACGATTTTACCTTTCGCATCCTTTACAGCAGCCGATAGAATGGCCTCATCGGGCTGATAGGCTTCAGGACAGGCGACTACCAGGTTCAGCGGCAAAATGGCTGCTGCGTTTAGCCAGGAATGAGCCACATTGTTTCCGTCCCCAACCCAGACAATCTTGAGGCCTTCCAGCTTCCCCTTTTTTTCCAATATTGTCATAAGGTCGCTCAAGATCTGACAGGGATGATAGAGATCGGTCAGGCCGTTGATGACAGGAATCGACGCTGCCGCTGCCAGCTCCTTGAGCAAATCCTGAGAATAGGTCCGCACCACCAAGCCATCCAGATATCTTGAGAGCACACGGCCTGTATCGGCAATGGGCTCGTTCCGTATCAACTGAGTGTCCTGAACATTCAAAAACAGGGAGGTCCCGCCGAGCTGGACCACGGCTGCCTCAAAGGAGACACGGGTTCGGGTAGAGGGCTTATCAAAGATAAGCCCAAAGGTCTTACCTTGAAGAGTCTGATCGGCAATGCCGGACGCATGTCGCTCTTTCAGCTCGAGCGACCGCACAAACAGGGCCTCACAATCATCAGCACTTAGATCCCTGAGCGTTAAAAGGTCCTTTTTCATTTTGCTATCCGTTATTCGTTTTCCGAAACCATCATTCCTTGGATTTGTTAAAAAGATTCTGGAACACAGCATCCAGACACACAATGAGTGAGTCTATCTGTCCCTCTTGGATAATCAGGGGCGGGATAAACCGCAGAATGTGTTCCTGTGTGCAGTTTATCAAAAAACCTCGCTCCATGCATGCCTTCACAATAGAGACGCCGTCACAATCAAGATCCAGGCCGAGTAGAAGTCCCTTGCCTCGCACCTCCTGGATAAAGGCATATTTTGACTTGAGGTCAAGGAGCCGATCTTTGAAATATTGCCCTACCCTTTCACAATTCCGAAGTACACCTTCCTCCACAAGGGCCTTCACCACCGTAAGGGCTGCCGTTGCAACCAGCGGTGTCCCTCCAAACGTGGAGGCGTGAGAACCGGGAGTAAAGGACGCGGCTACCCCTTCCTTGGCCAGCATCGCACCCATGGGAAGCCCGTTGGCCAAGGCCTTGGCCAGTGTCATGATATCGGGCGTCATGGCAAAATATTCGTACGCAAAGAGCTTTCCTGTCCGACCCATTCCGGTCTGCACCTCGTCAAAGACAAGGAGTAGTCCTTCCTGGTTGCACAGATCCCTTAGACCTTCCAGGTACCCGGGGGCAGGAAATTGAACACCACCTTCACCCTGGATCGGCTCCAGCATGACCGCGCAGGTCTCCCCGGTGATGGCATCCCGAACAGCGTCGAGATCATTAAATGGAACGATGTCAAAACCCTCTACGAGTGGTTCAAACCCCTTTTGAATCTTTGGCTGGCCTGTGGCACTCAGCGTGGCCATCGTCCGGCCATGAAAAGACCCCTCCATCGTTATGATCCTGAAGCGCTCCGGGGCACCTCGATCCTTAAAGTATTTTCGGACCAGTTTGATCGCTGCCTCATTCGCCTCTGCGCCGCTGTTGCAAAAGAAGACCCGATCTGCAAAGCAGTGCTCAACCAGCCACTCAGCCAACGCTGTTTGCGGCTCCGTATAATACAGATTTGAGACATGTACCAGGCGGCGCGCCTGATCCGCTATGGCCTGGGCAATACCCGGGTGGGCATGCCCCAGATTACAAACCGCAATCCCGGCCACAAAATCTGTATAAGTACGACCCTCTGCGTCGCGCAGCGTGCACCCCTCGCCTTGAGTGAGTACTATCGGAAACCGGCTATAAGTGGCAGCCATGACCTTGTCTGCTTTTTCTATTACGTCATTCGTCATTGGATTGTCGATTGTTGATTGTCGATTGTCGATTGTCGATTGAAACTCCAAAAGGTCATTCGTCATTGGATTGTCGATTGATGATTGTTGATTGTCGATTGAATATTGAATAGTGTTCAGGTTTCAGTGTTCAGGTTTGCGGCTTACGCCTTGAGAACAGTACAGATCTCGCTTTTTTAGCTCCTGACACCTGACACCTTTCAAACAATCATCAATCGCCAATCTTCAATCATCAATCGCCAATTGACTAATGACTAATTGCTGTTCCAATCCCCTTGTCTGTGAAAAGCTCAAGTAGCACCGCGTGTGGCTCGCGGCCATCGATGATGTGCACTCTGTCTACACCCTTTTGCAACGCGTCTAAGCTACATCGAATTTTCGGAATCATTCCTCCGAAAATGGCGCCCTCATCAAGCATTTTCTTTACGGTCCCCGCCTTGATAGAGGATATCAGGGATTCGCTCTTATCCATAACCCCTTCCACATCCGTGAGCAGGATCAGCTTCATGGCATTGAGGGCCACAGCGACCTTACTGGCGACCCAGTCAGCATTGATGTTATAGGTCTCACCCGACTCTCCGACCCCAACTGGAGCAATAACCGGGATAAAGCCCCCGGCCTCCAATGTTCGGATAATCTCCGGGTTCACGTCCACTACCTCCCCCACCATCCCTATGTCTATGATCTCAGAGGGCTTGTCTTCTGCCTGGGGGCGCACAAGATGCAGCTTCCTGGAAAGGATCAGGCCTCCATCTTTGCCGCTCAATCCCACTGCCCTGCCACCCTGTTGACTGATCTGTGCCACGATCTCTTTGTTGACCTTGCCAACAAGGACCATCTCTACCACGTCCATGGTAGGCTCATCCGTAATACGCATGCCATCCACGAATTGAGAGTCTATCCCCATTCTCTCTAAAACCGATCCGATCTGTGGACCTCCCCCGTGGACCACTACAGGATGAAGCCCTATGAATTTCATCAGCGTGATGTCACGGGCAAAGTCTTCCTTCAGATGTTCCTCCACCATGGCGTGTCCGCCATACTTGATGACGATGGTCTTTCCATAAAACCGGCGGATATAGGGAAGGGCCTCAATCAGTATGTCAGCAACAGTGGGGGTCATTGGTCACCAGACGTTTATTGTGTTTATTGTGTTTATTGTGTTTATTGTGTTTATTGTGTTTATTGTGTTTATTGTGTTTATTGTGTTCAAACCCCACGAACCCAATGAACTCAACGAACCCAACAAACCCAATTACCTACAGGATATATCGACTCAGGTCCTCGTCGTCCTTGATATCTTTTAGTCTTTCGTACACATACTTAGCGTCAATTATGATCCGCTGTTCCCCAACATCCGGTGCGTCAAAGAGGATCTCGTCAAGGAGCCGCTCCATTACCGTGTAGAGCCTCCTTGCCCCTATGTTTTCAGTACGCGCATTGACTTCCGTGGCAATTTCTGCAATGGCAGAAATCGCATCGTCTTCAAATACTAAATCTATACCCTCTGTCTTTAGCAGGGCCTTGTACTGAAGAATGAGGGCGTTCTTCGGCTCAGTCAGTATTCTGATAAAATCATCCTTACCCAGAGACTTGAGTTCGACCCTGATCGGAAACCGGCCCTGGAGTTCCGGAACCAGGTCAGAGGGCTTGGCGGTATGAAAGGCCCCAGAGGCAATAAAGAGGATATGGTCTGTTTTCACCATACCGTACTTCGTGGTCACCGTGCATCCCTCTACAATGGGAAGGAGGTCCCGCTGTACGCCCTCCCTTGAAACATCAGGCCCATACGCGCCCTCTCTCCCTGTGATCTTGTCGATCTCATCAAGGAAGATGATTCCTGTCTGTTCGACCTTGCTGATGGCCTTCTTGACCACCTTGTCCATGTCCACCAACCGTTGCGCCTCCTCTTGGGTAAGAATCTCCATGGCCTCCGGAACCTTGACTTTCCGCTTCTTTGTTTTTTTTGGAAACATGCTGCCAAACATGTCCTTCAGGTTGATATCCATCTCCTCAAGCCCAACGCTGGAAAATATCTCCACCACAGGCATGGCCCGTTCAGCCACCTCAAGATCGACGTAGCGATTGTCAAGCTTGCCTTCGCGCAACATTTTCCGGATTTTTTCACGTGTTGACGGCGGCTCAATGGCGTTCTTCCTGACAAGCTCTAACATCTTCTCTTCGCTTTCAGCCTCCTTAGAGTCCTCAGACTTCTTTTTCGGTGGAAGGAGGATATCAAGCATGTGCTCCTCTGCGATAGTTTGAGCCTTTGCCTTGACCGACTCCTGCTCTTCCGATTTCACCATATTAACGGCAAGCTCTGTTAGATCGCGTACCATAGATTCAACGTCACGGCCTACATACCCCACCTCGGTAAACTTGGAGGCCTCAATTTTTAAAAAGGGAGAGTCAGCCAGCCGGGCTAAACGTCGTGCAATCTCTGTCTTACCCACCCCTGTGGGGCCAATTAGAATAATATTTTTTGGGGTGATCTCGTCTCGCAAGTCTTTCGGGACCTGCTGCCGCCGCCAACGGTTCCTGAGAGCGATCGCCACAGAGCGCTTGGCATCGTTCTGCCTTATGATGTACTTATCCAGTTCTGATATGATCTCACGCGGTGTCAGTTGTTTCATCGATGTTCCCTTCATGAAATCGCTACGCGATTTTATTTGAGCTCTTCAATAGTGATATCTTCATTCGTATAAATGCAAAGGGAAGCAGCAATTCTCATAGCTGCATCTGTAATTGATCTCGCATCCAACTCCGTGTGGTGGATCAGGGCAGTCGCGGCAGCCTGGGCGTAAGCCCCACCCGATCCGATTCCCAAGACCGCTTCATCGGGCTCAATCACATCGCCATTTCCCGATATCAGAAACAAATGCTCAGAATCCACGGCCAGAAGAACCGCTTCCAGTCGCCTCAAATACTTGTCGGTCCTCCAGTCCTTTGCCAGCTCCACAGCGGAGCGCGTAAGATTCCCATTGAATTGCTCAAGCTTTCCTTCAAAGCGTTCATATAGATTCAGGGCGTCAGCCGTCGCTCCAGCAAAGCCGACGACAATTTCATCTTTATATATCTTTCGAACCTTCTTGGCATGGTGTTTCATGATCGTATCCTTCATGGTCACCTGGCCATCGCCTGCCACAGCCACGTGCTTTCCCCGTCGCACCGCTAGGATCGTTGTTCCATGAAGGTGTATACTGTTGTCGTTCACTTCAACTCCTCTTTTTTCTCAAGTTAACGTCTACGGTCTACCTGCCCGCCATTGCCATGTGTGCCGGCATTGCAGTTGCCCGGCGAGCATGGCGCTGGCAGGCGGGTCGGTTACGCTGGTCGTGGGAGCGGCATTCCTGCCGCGACAATCGGGGCTGAAAGCCCCTCCCACAACGGCTACCTGCCCACCATTGCCAGCCGGTCGGCATAAAGCCGACCCTACGTAGGGTCGGCTTTATGCCGACCGCTTGCCCGGCGAGGCGCTGGCAGGCGGGCCGAAACGAGCTTCGCCACCGCAACCCTTTGACGAATACTTGCAAGGCAACAAAAGAAAACTCCTATGCTATGAACTTAGGGGCTTCGCTCCCATTCCCTATCGCCTGGGGTGTGCTTTGTCGTATACCTCCATTAACCGGTCAATACTCACGTGAGTGTATCTTTGGGTTGTGGTCAGGCTTGCATGACCCAGCAATTCCTGCACCACCCGGAGGTCCGCCCCAGCATCAAGCATGTGGGTGGCAAAGGTGTGCCGGAGCCCGTGAGGACTTATTGGACGCAACAGCCCCAACTCTCGAACCACCTTTTCCAGCAACCGAGCTATGGAACGGGTGCTTAGCCGCCCTCCCCTGCTGTTCAAAAACAGGGGTTCGTTGCCTGTCAACACAGATCCCGTGGCATTGCCCCTTTTGTCAATGTATGCACGTATGCAAGCAAGAGCTTTTTTCCCCACAGGGGCCAAGCGCTCTTTGTTCCCCTTCCCGATCACCCGTACAAAGCCCCCGTCAAAGTCTACATCGCCAACATCCATACCCGCCAGCTCGGCCACCCGCACGCCCGTAGAATAGAGGGTCTCTAAAATGGCCCGGTTCCGTGAGGCAAGCACCGATTCCCCCTTTACCCCGTCCAACAGGCGAAACATGTCATCCACCGGAAGATAGTTCGGCACCGACCTTCCTCGCCTGGGGGTCAAGACCCTCTCGGCCGGGTTTGTGCTCATGACCCCTCTTCTAACCAGGAATCGAAAAAAAGTCCTCAGAGCTGAGAGTTTCCGGGCAATGGTGCTCTTTTGGTTCTTCTTGTATAAAAAACCTAAATAGGAACGGATTACTGTGTCATCCACATCACGAACGTCTCCCTTTTCCCCTCTCCTGAGCAGGCCGCTCGCCGGATCTCGAAGATAGACCAAGAATTGCTCGAGGTCGTTTCGGTAGGCCCGGCAGGTGTTGGGCGAAAAACCCTTTTCAGCCGACAGGACTTCGATAAAGCTTTCTATCCATCCTCTCATGGCAATCCCGGTCTAGACTTTGTAGCCAACCAGCCCCTGGGTCTTGAGAGGGCTGTCCTTCAAAAAACGATAATAAATACCACAGTTTTTCGATTAATAAAAGAAAAAATCGCAGGAACTAACCGGAATGGAGGTTAACAAGGCCCCTTATCTCTGCCCACTTGCTGACCTCCCTGAAAGGATGATGGGAAGAGCAATTCCAGGGTTGGCTAAACAGGATGGGGGTGATTGTATGCTCACTCAACATATGACAGACCTCAAGGCAGTCCTCCACAAAATACCGGATCCCCCGTGCACTGAGCACATCACCCTTTGCTTCAAGGTTGCCTGTGGCAATTACCTCGATCACGGACGATCTCATGGGGAGCATTTTGTGCACCCATTCCTTGATGGTTGCAAGCTCGGGTCGCGCTGTCACAAAAAGTAGTGGGTGTGCCTCCGCAATTTCAGAAAGTACTTCAACAGACCCGTCAATCGGTTTGAGCTCCTGCTCAAAATCTCCTTCCAGTATGCGATTTATGATGACTCTAATGATCTCGGGATCTATGTCTAAGCACTCTTCCAGAAAATACTCGGTGATGTCCTGGTATCGAATATGGTTGATACCATAGTCCTTGCGTCCAATTTCCAAGAATAGCGCCATGGTATCGGCAAACACCCCATCTATGTCAAAGGCTATGTTACCAGGCGTGATCATATTGGGCCCTACGCAGCCCTCCTTGTCCTCTTCTTAAGACGGCTCACACGTCGTCTCAATATCCTTGCTCTTGCCTTGTCCTCGTTTTCGTGAGCTTCGGCTTTTTCCGTTTTGAGCGCCTGAATCTTCTTCTTCATCTGACGTATTGAAACATCTGATTTCTCCGTCTTGATATCCACAATGCCACGTGCCTTCTTGATCGCAGTTACCAGTTCCCCCTTGTTCATACCGTGCACCCCGGATATCTCCGGGATCTTTAGAGCTGTCTCCCGCAGCTCTTTGGCTGTCATACGATCCAGGGGCTTTTCTTTCTTCTCTTTTTTCTCCTTTTTTCCCATGCCCTGTTTCTCCTTTTGTGTATCTTTAATCTAAAGTGATCCCTGTTTCTCCTTTTGTGTATCTTTAATCTAAAGTGATCGGTTCAAGGTTCAGGGTTCAAGGTTCAGGGTTGACAACCTTTGAACCTATGAACTTTAAACGGTGAACTTTCTTACAAGGGTTCACGGTTCCAGGTTCACGGTTCACGGTTTTAACCTCTGAACGTCTGAACCTTACTACGTTCACGGTTCACGGTTCAGGGTTCAACGGTTATAATCTATTGATATATTAATCGCTTCGCTCCATTTCGGATTTGCGATTTCAATTCCGCAATCCGCAATCCGCAATCCGCAATCCACAATCATTGGGTTAGGGCTCTTCAACCGGGAACCGTGAACGTTGAACCGCTCAACCCAGGTTTAATCCTTTTCAGGTCTTACTTTTTCAACCAGGGAAAGAAACGGCTTGAAAAGATCTATCGG
>JAFDKF010000170.1 GCA_019307135.1 Deltaproteobacteria bacterium | reverse complement strand
GCTATTTACACAGTACAAATGAGCAATCCGGAAAATGAGATGACACCGCAGCCATTTTTTGATACAAAGCGGACAAAGTGTCAAATTAAGTGGCTCCATAAAATCGCTGCTTATGGCGGGATTTGAGCTGAATCCTCCTCTCAAGAATTCAGCTCAAAAACTCTGCGCCTCTGCGAACTCTGTGAGAGACAGAATATCTTCTCTGATCACATACGGAAAATCAGTATTTTCTTTCAATGATGCCGAACCTCTCATAGTGCTCGCCACGGGCCTCGAAGATACTCATGTCAACAGGCCGTCTGCCGAGGGTCACCTTGCCGTACTCTGTCATGTAAGCCAGGGTATGATATTGAAACTCAGGGCTTCTTTCGGGATAGTCTTCTCGACAATGGGCGCCTCTCGACTCTCTTCTGGCCAATGCAGATTCGGCAATCACCACGGAGACGTTTAGGAGATGACTTAGTTCCCATAACTGAAGGGCTTCCTGGTTCATGACAAGCGACTTGCAGGACAATTTTATGTGCGCAGCCCTCTCCTTGAGTTCCTTGAGTTCTTCGATGGCCTCTGCAAGGCATTTTTCATTTCTGAATACGCCCACTTTCTCCGTCATGAGCACACGAAGTGCATCGCGAATCTCGGCATAACGATCCTTGCCCTGGGATTCAAGATAACGCGAGAACTGATCAAGAACGTGCTGTCCCGCATCCTGGGGGAGATCGCCGGGATCTTCCGCGTCGTGAAGATAGTCTGCAACCCTTTCTCCCACCACCTTGCCCATCGTGATCAACTCCAAAAGGGAGTTTGTACCCAGGCGATTGTGACCGTGCAGGCTGGCCGTGGCAAACTCCCCGCAAGCGTATAAGCCGGGCACGATTTGCCGGGCGTCCTTTTGGACCTCGCCAAATTCGTTGGTCGGCGCACCACCCATCTGATAGTGGGCCGTGGGGGTGACCGGACACAGTTCAGTTTGGGGCTCAACCCCTACAAATTTACGGAAAAACCCGCAAACTTCCTGAATCCTGGTCTTATGAACGTGCTCAGGGATATGTCTCAGGTCCAGCCAGACATGGGGGAGATTGTGATCGGGGTGAATGCACCCCCTCCCTTCACGGATCTCCGTCATGACACACCGGGAAACGAGGTCCCGGGGCGCAAGGTCTTTGGCCGTGGGAGCATACCGCTCCATAAAGGGTTCGCCGTCCTTGTTGCGCAGTATGGCCCCTTCACCACGCAGGGCCTCGCTGGCAAGGATCCCGGGGCCCACAATTCCGGTGGGGTGGAACTGCACGGCCTCTAGATCCATAACCGGAAGCCCGGCCTGAAGCATCAGGGCCAGCCCATCCCCTGTGTTCTGGCGGCAGTTGCTGCTCACTTGATACATACGGGTCTTTCCCCCTGTGGCCATGACCGTGGCCTTTGCCAGAACAGCTACGAACTTTCCGTTTTGTTCCATAAAAACAATGGCCCCAGTGCAGCGACCACTCTTGAAGAGTAACTCTGTGGCCAGACTTTGATTCAGGAACACGACCCCGTGCTTGAGGGATTCAGCCCACACGGTATCCATGATCCCTTTGCCGGTGCGGTCGGCTTCGTAGCAAGCACGAAACGCCTTGACTTCGCCAAAATTGAGCATATGGCCGCCAAAGGGCCTCTTGGCAATACGGCCTTCTTCGGTGCGGCTAAAGTGCATACCGTGTCTTTCCAGCCAAAGGATCTGCTCCCAGGCCGATTCGCAGACTTTTTTGATGATATTCTGATCCGAGGAGCAGTCCGAGCCCTTCCAGGTGTCGAACATGTGGTATATGATTTTGTCCGCGGGATCGTTCGGGTCAACTGCGGCCATGCCGCCCTGGGCTGTGGACGTATGGGACTTTTGAGGGCTGTACACCTTGGTCACAGCGACAATGCTTGTGCCTGGACGGCGCTCCAATATTTCTGCAGCACATCTGAGGCCTGCTCCACCAGCGCCGATGACCAGCACTTCGGGCCTGAGTACGGAATCGATTTGTAGTTTCTTTGCCACCCTTGTACCCTCTATATACTTAAAACAATCTTAGCCCCTGCATAAGCAAAGACACACAGGATAAAACTCATCAAGACAGTAAGCCCTTTCTTTAAGCGGCTGTCTTCCACATAATCACCAATAATGGTGTAAAGCCCGAAGCCGGCGTGAAAAAAGACTAAGCTGACAAAGGCAACATCCAGGGCCTTGATGCCGGGCGCAGAGATCCTTGCCAGTATGGTATCTACATCGTGGCCCACCCTGTGATTCAAGTGCATGAAAAACATGTGGCCTGAAACCAAGGGAAGAAGCAAGGCCCCTGATATCCTTTGGAGTTTCCACAACATGCCATTTTGGGTGTGCCAGAGCCTTTTGTACACAATGATGCTTGAGATGGCACTTGCTATGGCCACCGTGATCCAGAAAAAGCCGGGAGATACCTCTTGATTACCCATCAACATAAAAAGGGCTAATGTCAGTATATAGATGCTGCCCAGCACAAACACCCAGCGAATCATGATCGCGTCCTTTCTTATGCGAAAGGCTTCATAAAGGATCAACCTGGTGCCGTTCAAAGCATGAAATATGACCGGAACAGCCAATGCCCATTCAAAGAAACTGAAAATGAAATTGTCAACAAACTTCATCTTCGAGGCAAACGTCGCAGGCTCGTAAAGAGCCGAAAGGGTGTAGATATGAAAAAGCATATAGAGAATCAGTATGAGCCCGGCGATCCTGTGTGCCCAGGTTATAATGAAACCCCATCCCCTGGACCGGGCATAATACAATACCCTTTCCGACCGTTCGAGGATGCCAATAAGATACGCCTCAACGCCGGTTCTTTGTGCTGATGTATCCATTTGAACTCCGTAGTGTTTTTATCGTAACCTGGCCGAAACGAAGATCAACGCCGTTTTTTATCATGAACCCCAACTTTGTCAACACAAGAGTCGTTCACAGTAGGGCCGAAGTTGAAGCTCGTCTCACAGAGCTTGATAATGAAAAAAGCAAGATTGCCAAAGAGGTGGCCAATCTACGTTACCGATTGGCCTGCCTTTCTGAAAACAACGTCATCAAGGAACCGACCGTATTGTTTGGCTCGTCTGTAACCAAAGACTCACCGCCCGAAAAAGAATTTGGGGTCGGTGCACGGCTGGTAGGGAGCCTAATCGGAAAATGGGCATTTTTTCACTCCTCTTATTTTTTCCAGTGTATCGCTGTAAATGTTCTTTTTCGAAGGATTGAGTTCGAGAGCCTTTTGGGCAAGCCTTTCCGCTTCATCGAGGTTCTTGCCCTTCACGTAGTAAAGCCATGCTAGATTATTATAGGCATCAGCATTGTGAGCTTCCCTTTTAATTAATGACGTTAAACCACCAGCTCTGCTGGTGCGAACCTAATAGGCTCTGCCGGTCAGGCGTGATAAGCGCCTCTAGCATAGGTAAGACGCAAACCACTGGTACCCGAAAATAGCAGAGTAAAACGTACCTAAAGTTGCCTTGAAACAGCCAGTCAACTCAACCGGGACCTCATGGGTTGGCCATCGAAGAATGCCCGACGCAGACAATAATGTGCCTGAGCGTTTTTCAAAGGATGTTCACCAACAGCAAAAAACTGGTGAACGTCGGGCACAGTTAGAACTGGAGTCAAGCCCATGGCCCCTTCCAGGGGGCCTCCTCAAGCCACCGGCTCTGCCGGTGGTCATGACTGCCTCTTTGTAAGATTCTTCTGCCTCATGCAATTCATTTTTCTGGAAATGTGAATTGCCGAGATGAAGATAAGCAATAGGAAGTTTCTTGGCTGCCAATCTGTATTCTTTTATTGCACTGTCAAACTCACCTCTTTTCTCATAGGCCACCCCGAGACTTAAGTGTTCCTCAGCAGTTAGGGGGTCTTCAAGCACAATAATCCTTGGAAGGGCGCAGCTAGAAGAAAACAGCAGCGAGCAAAGGCTAAACAACAAGAAATAAGGTAGTTGGCACTTTAGATCTAACATGTAGCTCCATATAGCTCATTGTTTGGGGTTTATTAGCATCGTCCAAAAATCTGTTCTTTTCCATAACTTTAGAAAATCTCTAAAAGGTATGAACTTGAGCCGATCTCTTCCTGAATTTGCAAGGATTCCATTTTCGTTGTAGCCGATTACCACCATAAAATGGTTCTGCTGATAAACCCAGAAACCGTAATCAACCAAGACTATCACTGGGTAGCCCGAATCAATATTGCGCTTAATGTCCTCAACACTGCCCTTATACTGCATGGCTTTAAGACCCTTCCTCTCCGCATACGAGATCATATCAATGTCAAGCGTTCCCTTTGCTGATTCACTATATATTTCGCCTGCAATGTCCTCGGGAGAAACACCCGTCTGCCAATAATTTAAAACGCCTGCAAGTGAAGCAGGACCACACTGATATGCTTCCTGAGGATAAAACGGCACACTTTCTATTATCTGAGAGGTCCTGGATTCCTTGACGTCAGGAGCTCCCGCGCATGAAAAAAGTATGGGGAGGACGAAAGAAAATATGTGCAGGCATCTACGAACCCACACGATTAATCCTGTCAAGTTTTTAGGCACGGTAGGTTGGATAGCTGTATTTCATCATGCATGGAAACAGATGTTGGATAACATGAGCACTACTTGCTTTGAACAACAATTTTCTTACCTGAAACATGAAGCCAAACTCCAACCAATATTCCTATGAGAAGAAGCACTACTAGAACCTCGAAGCCATTACCACCAACCCTGATTTCATCGAGTTTTAAGGCGATCTGGTGAATCTGCTGATCATTCAGCCTGCTTAACCTCCCCTGAATGTCATCCTGCGAGAAGCCGAGTTGTTGGAGCCTTTTCCGTATCATCTTTGTCTCAAGAATCTTTTGAATGTTTTGGAGGTCAGAAATCCTATCAGCCTGCGAAAGAGCGGTTATCTCTGAAGGTGAAAACCCTGCGTCAACTCTAGGTGCAATACCCACTACAAACATCCCGACAACGAGACACCACGATACGCATTTAACCAGCCTTTTTGACATGCTATGCTCCTTTCTTCTGCTGCATGGCCATGAAATTCTCATGCAGCCTCATGCTTTGGAAGTTCTTTCTGATTACAGATACCAAGAAACATGCTCCCATCATCATCAAACTAACGCCCTAGTCAGTATCTTTCCTGCATAGCAGGCGTTGCTTCATCTTCCTAGGGGAAAATGGTGTCACATCTTGAATTGTGAATAACCTTGATTAAGTTTTTCTTTCAAACAACTGTCTTGCTCCAATCTGTGTTTTATCGACCTTACGATATGTGTCAGAAGGACAGGGACGGTCATGCGTTTATGCGTTTCTTTTGATGTCGAGAAGCAGGTGCTGTTCGGCTGACGCTTGATTGGTGCATGCCAAGTTTGTTGGCAACTGACGTGGTACTGATCCCCGGTTCCTTTGCGTCCCAATAGCAAAGCAGGCTGCGGGCTTTCACCCGCTGCGCTTCAACCGGGACGTTCGTGCAGACGAGAAAGAAGGGCTATAGATATAAGGTGGAATACCTTGGTCGTCCTGCAGAGCATGTCATCTAGAACACCTTGCTCCAACCGGCACAGGCAAAGGCGAACCTGCCCTTGAATCTGTTATAGCACACAGCCGCGGCTTCCTGTCCGGTACAGTGGGAGACGGCAATGACGTCCACTGCATAGTCGTCAAATGCATCCATAGACTTTTCCAACTGCTGACCAGACTCCCTCATAAAGCCTAAATGCGTGCCTCCGATGACGGCATGAAACTTCTTGTGTCCCGTTTTTGCCGAAAAATGATTCATGATGTTGACCACCCCGGAATGGGCACATCCAAGCAGGATAACGGGTCCCTGATCCGTTTCGATCAAGAGACTGATATCGTCCAATAGGGGGTCGTCAGTGATCTTCCCCTTATGCTTTACCTTGAGCCTTTTGTCTGGGTGTTCAAAGTCCGTCTCTCTCGGCACTTCCCCTGAAAAGAAGATTCCCGGCGCGATTTCGGAAAACTCCCGTATCAAGTTGAATCGGGCCTGCAGTGCCCCTTCCAGGTAGTCTTGGGAATATTTGATGCCAATGAAAATTCTCTGTTTACCAGCACGTGTTTCTAGTTCAGCGTATTTCTTTGAAAAAATGTCTGGATGGGCAATGACCTCGACTCCCCGAGGCGGATACAGCACAGCCGGGAGACCCCCGGTATGATCATAATGGCCGTGACTGAGAATAACCCTCTTGACTTGCGTCAGATTGATTCCTATCACCTGTGCGTTATTGGCGAGGGACATGCCCTGGCCTGTATCAAAAAGGATTCTTTGTCCGTCTTTTTCAATCAGGGCGGAAAAGCCGTGTTCTCCGGTCAACCCCATCAGTCCCCCAGCAGTGTTCTCACACAATATGGTGATCTTTGTCTGTCCCATGCACTTCTCCTTTGGTGAAACTCAATTTCTAGCCTTGTTCTTCACTGGCCAAATTACGACAATATTTCGATCAGAGGGGATTGAGCTTGAGACATCTACTACGGTCGGCTCAACGGCATTAGCTACTCTCCTCTGCTTCGGGAACTTCAATTTCGATGGTTTCCCGATCACTGGCAAACCATTTCTGAACATACAGCGTACCGATAACAGGTGGCTTACCGGGGTTAGGCTTTTCCGCGTACTTGATTGTATTCTTGGTTTCTTTCTCCTTCTCAAAGACAATCTTCATATGATCACACCTCCGGTTCTAATTTCTCCACTAAAACGGAATCTCATCGTCATACT
>JAFDKF010000301.1 GCA_019307135.1 Deltaproteobacteria bacterium | reverse complement strand
CTAACAGTATATTGGACAGAATGGTTAAAAAGAATGCTTGACAGAATCTGTCTATTATCCTATATAATGATTCTGCCTAACGCCAGCAGCTTTTTCCTGCTTTAGGGAAACATTGATGGACTTGATATAATCATGATGTCACCTCCTTGCTATTTGAGTATTTAAGTACGGAGAACCTCCTGGAAATCAACGGACAAACATGAACTTACCTCCGTTTACCTCCAGTATTCTAATACTGGCTTGATGGGTTTGTTTGATTGCCATTAGTTGTAGAATTCACAAAAAATTCAGTCAGGTACAAATATCATGGCCAGAAGGCAGAGTCAAGGAAAAATCTCTTCTGAAGCAATAGCAGAGTTTTGGGACAGGTATATTCAGGCTCTAAGCAAGTTCGATGTACCTGAATACCAGATGCGCTGGTACGTCATTCGGGCCAGGGAGTATGTGAAGACAAATCGTGATACCCCTTTGCGACGTCAGAGTCCTCCCGATGTTAACAGATACCTTGAGGAATTAGGCAGAAAAGTCCGGTTGGAGGAGTGGCAATTCATCCAGATTGTTCATGCCCTTGAAATTCTGTTTCGTGAGGTGGTGCAGTGCGACTGGGCTGAGGGTTTTGATTGGGAATACTGGAGGAAGGCAGCAAGGACGCTCGCGCCTGACCATGCGACCATAAAGCGGGAGTCGGACTCACTTTCTAAGCGATATCAGGGAAAAGAGGATTCGTTATCCGACAAAGAAGCAGTTACTGCACACAAGGACATCCTCGAGAAGGTGAGGGCCGAGATCCGCCGTCGGCACTATTCGATTCGCACAGAGGAGACATATGTTAGCTGGATTCAGAGGTATTTGGTGTTTCATAACCAACGTGCGCCGGCTGATATGGGAGTTGATGAAGTGCGGTCCTATTTAGAGTATCTGGCAGTCAAAAGGCAGGTATCATCAAGTACCCAGAGCCAGTCATTGAACGCGCTCATTTTTCTCTACGATCAGATCTTGCAGCAACCACTTGGTGATATTGGCGAATTTGACCGTCCCAAGCGTAAGCGGAGGCTACCTGTTGTAATGACCAGAAACGAAGTCAATGCACTTCTGGCTCAAATGAGCGGAGTCTATGGACTTATGGCCGGGATAATGTATGGAACAGGTATGCGACTTATGGAATGTATCCGGCTGAGGGTCAAGGATATTGATTTTGGATACGCGAAAATTACCGTTCGCTTTGGCAAGGGAGATAAGGACAGAGATGTGCCTTTGCCTGAGCGGTACACGGAAAAGTTGCAGGAGCATCTGCGGCGCGTCAAGGAAATACACGATAAAGATTCAAAGCAGGGTTTTGGTGAAGTGTATCTCCCTCATGCCTTGGGCCGGAAATACCCGAATATGGCCAAAGAGTGGGGTTGGCAGTATGTGTTTCCTTCGTCCCGGCTCTCTGCTGATCCGAGATCCGGCAAAATCAGGCGACATCACATTCATGAAAACGGTCTGCAAAAGGCTGTCAAAAAAGCAGCACAGCAGGCCGGATTAACCAAAAGGGTTAGCTGCCACACCTTCCGACATTCCTTTGCAACGCATCTACTCGAAGCGGGCTACGACATCCGCACTGTACAGGAGCTTTTGGGGCACGCGGATGTTTCGACCACTATGATTTATACGCACGTCCTAAATAAGCCTGGGGTGGCGGTAAAAAGCCCGGCGGATTTTTAATCCGTTAAGAGTGAAAGTAAAAGTTCACCGCGGCACAGAGTACGTAGATTTCAGACATATTTTGGGGAAATGGGGACGCTGGTAATAAAGTAACAAAATCTGGCAATGGTTTCTCCCCTTTCGACCGAGAACCCCACGCCAGGGGAGCTCATTTCCAACCGCCTGGCCAGTTCTCTAAGCGACATTCCCAACTCACTGACTGCCCTGTCTGCCGTGCCGGCACAGGCAGGCCAAAAGCAGAAAAGACTCCTTGCCTTCACTCTTCGTTGCTGCTTATCCTTATGAATATCTTTCGACGCTCAATCCCACGGATCATGATGTGATGGAGGACACAGGGTGCGTCTATGCGGGCTTTACGTGGCATATTATCTGGCTATCATACATTAATTGTTTTTAAACCAATAATCCAATGGACCCATCTGTCCCTATTCTCGCACAGCCTCCTAGTGCCCCGTCTCATAAATTCCGTATTCCAAATTGGCAAAATGAAATGTTGTCAACCTGGTTACATTTAATCCACTTATAA
>JAFDKF010000169.1 GCA_019307135.1 Deltaproteobacteria bacterium | reverse complement strand
AGAATCCCCTCAGAAGTCAAAAAGATGATCACCGAATCGGACCTGCCGGACAAAATATTTGGTCTATTTTCGGCGTAAGCAAGATAGATGCCAACCGTCGTTTGCGCTCATAGCATTAGGGTGTGCGAGCATGTCCTAGCTATTCCACTAACAGAGGAGGAAGTGCAGTACGAAGCTAAGCTGGCCCGTTATCGGGCTCTTCCAAAGTGGCTCAGATGGACAATGCCGGGTTTCGAATTCCGTATGCGGTGTAAGTGGTGTGGTCGGTACACCCGATACATCCACCCAGATGTACCAACATTTGGTTTCGCCATCCACTCTAACTCGTGTTTGTTTTGTAGTAGGATGTATCCTATGCCATCTTGGCTGTGGGATAGCCCAGACGGCCGTGCATACAGCTACTACCGAGGGTCCTTCAGTGGTGATGACTTCTACGAGGAATTTGAGCGGGACTATGATCCAACGCCACTTTGCCAGCATCGGCGAAAGTAGGAACCAATTTGCCCACTTTATAAAACAGCGTGAAACTTTAGGCGGCTGTGGGTAAAATTATGTTATTTTCCAATGACGTTCAAGCTGAAATAGCAAGAGTCTTTTCCCCTCCCTTAGATAGAGGCTATGCTAATCAAATGTCGCTTCTGTATCTTTTGCGAACAGACTTGCAGAATCAATATGGTCAAGAAGGTGGCACACCTGTTAAGGTGAAATCCCCATTGCTTACATGCCTAGGTATCATGGTAGGGTTTGAACTCCTGACAAAGCTGTGGTCAGGCAATCATGAGATAAGTAGCAGCTTAACAGAAGACTTTCTAAGCAAAGTTGCCCAAGTACAAAAATCTAAGGCACAAGCATTAGTCCAGTTTCGTCATGCTTTAGCACATGGTTATCGTCTTGGTACAAAAAGAAAAAAGGATAATAAGTTTTATTCTTTTGTTGTCGATGATACGTCTAATTATCATGAATGCATATCAGAGATTGATTCACAGAAGTTTTTAGTCGATATACGGCAATTGAAGGAGCTTTTTCTTTCCTCAATAGAAGAATACAAAAGACTACTTGAGGCAGATTTTAATTTGCAGAAGAAATTTATGGTCTGTTTGGCGAATCTCGGTGATATTCAAATAACAAATCCGGTGAAATAATGGATAATTGAAGCCTAACCAATCCACCTGACCTCTATTCCGCTGGCACTCCATAGAGGCAGGTTAGGCATGTAGAAAGGACAGAACTATGGCTCCCTATACCCTTCAGGATGACGGTGATGGATTTGAACAACATTATTGGCTTTTATTCATATCACCCGAATTTCCTGAATATGGACAGTTCTGGGCTAAACATGTAACCCCTCTTACAAATAGACCAGTTGATATACATTTCAAAGATGATCCTGCCCTAATTGCAGACGGTTATACTGCTGAAGATATATGTATCGCTCAATTGCATTATTCTATATTGAGACACCTCGCAAGGGTATATGAAATTAAACAACAACCGCATCCCGACCTTGATTTACTTACTGAAGTTTTTGTTCGATTAACTGGTGCTCAAGATGTTGCGTTTGAGATGCTTGAAAGGTATACAAATAGAGGGACATATGACCCATGGCTTTCAACTAAACAGGGTGGGATACTTGGCAGTCGTGAGGCAAGACAAGAATGGCAAAAGAATAATAACTATCCGCTACAAGACATTAGAAATTACCGAAACCATCTTGTTCATGGCCGAATGTTGCCAAGTGTAATCGCCGAAACATATTATTTCCCTTCGATTGGACAGGAGCAACAATATTTTGACTGGAGGGTAATCACAGCTTCCAATGCTTGGCAAGCAGAGGTGGGGAAAACTCTCCAATCTAGTAGCAACGTAGCCCAAAGTGCATGGGATGCCACTATAGGCTATTTTAGAACTGAGTGGAGTAACCATCTTTTGCCGTAAATTGCCTAACACTTCAGTTCAGGAGACAGCCAGGGCCGAGCCGGTTATGCAGATTATCGTAAAAATTGAATTTTTCAATATTATTGAAGTCAGTGGAAGCCCTGGCTACCCCTGACTTCTCCGTTGGGCGGCATGCCCCTCGACCACTCTGGCAAAGCCAATTCACTGAGGGAACACAAACGCAATGGAATTCTTCGACACCGCATTTTGGAAAGACTTCGCCTCAAACGTGTTGGCAACCCTATTGGGAGTCGCAGTGGGTATACCGGTTGCCCTCTGGATAGATAGATTCGTCTCGCGACGGCGGGAATCCAAGGAGATCGCTGAACGTCGAAACGCCCTAACTCAGCGCAAGAATCAGTTCTTACAGATGCTTCACGAGGCTCTACGGAAAAACCTTGCGCTGGTAGAACAGATGGAACGAGAGTTGAGGCCAGAATCTGTTATCTTTTACAACGTCGACACTCAACTCCTCGAATCAACAAGCTCTATGAAGAATGAGACCATAGAAGACCTGGACTTGAATCGACGGCTAGACTCGATCAGATATGAACTGCTCCACCTGCATCGCAAGGTCGAACTACAGTTGGAGATTGAGTACAGCCCATATAAAGCAATGGCCAACTATATGGACAGGCGCGCACAATTGGTCGAGGCAATCACTGCACATTTTCCAAGAATCAAGCAAGAGATAAGAGAAGCACTTGCTATCATCGCAGTAGCATTGCCCAACGAGGCGTAGGGCGAAGATCGCCGCCCAACTACTATTATACATTAAAAGGAGGATTTAATATGTCAATAAAAAAGAGTGATTTAGAAAAAATGAACGATTTAGTCAGTAAAGGAGCAACGATTGCTGATATCGCCAGAAAGTTTAAAAATTACGATTATTGGAATATTTATTGGGAGGTTGAAGATTATAGTTTGCTTGGAAAAAAGCGTAGTATTTCAAATAGACTGAAAAAGCTCAAAAGAAAACTTACAAGAGAAGAAAGAATAGAATTAGTCGACGAGATAACAGAAACTCTTAATGATATTTATAAAATTTCCAAGAAAAATGGCAAGAAACTAATTGATATTGGGAAAGTTCTTGCCAAATAATGCATAGCATCGCGCTTTCAGTCGGACCCGGCAAAGCCTCGCCGCTTAAGAGCCCGAACCCCTGCATTTAAATTATGATTAAGGAATTTTTTAAATACCTACCTGGAATTATATCTGCTATTCTTGCTGCTTATTTTACAGCTCGATGGTCTCTTAGAAAGCTATATTCTGAAAAATGGTGGGAAAGAAAGGAAAAAGCTTACTCAGAAATAGTCGAAGCTCTTTATCAGGTGATGCAATATTGTGAAATAAAAAAAGATCATTATGAGGTTGGAAAAACATATTCAGATGAAAAAATGAAAGAATTTCAAGATCGATATTCTATGGCGTATTGGAAGTTAAAAAAAGCAACTGATATCGGCGCATTTGTAATCTCACAAGAAGGAGCCAAAGTTCTAGAAGAACTGCGTAGCCGTCCAAAATTGGACTGGAATGAAAATCCACCTTGGGAGATTTATGATCAAGATTACGAATATTATAAAAAAGCTTTAGAGAACATTGTTAGAGTAGCAAAAAAGGATTTAAAAGCAACAAAGGCATAACAAGTCAGTCCACCAGACAGGAAGGGGCGGCGGCCTTTTTTCATATCTGTGTTTTGGGTTTTAAGCCATTTTTACATTTAACACAGCCTTGTTCCCTTCCTGCTGGTGACCTCTACGTTATGAGAGGAAGAAATGGATTCATTCGATCTCATTAGGAAATTTCAGTCAACATTACCTCTAGTTCGCAAATGGATTGATGATGTGTTGGATGGTCACAAAGACCAAGCAACTCCAATAGTCAACCTCGGTTTTCCCAGACTTCAACAGGTATTCCCTTCGGAATTACTAGAAAAAGCAAGGGTGATAGTCGTGTCAGGCAAGGTTCCTTTTCCGCCACTAAGCCGTATGGGGTTGCCTGAGCTATCGCAAATGGAAAATATGCCTATGTCAGGGATTACATACAAAGACACTTTCTTTATTAATCATGCTCATCAGAGTGAGAGTCTTCATTTTCATGAACTGGTTCACGTCGTTCAATGGGAAAAGTTGGGAGTGGACAATTTTTTATTGGCATACGGAGTTGGGTTAATGCAGTTCGGTTATAGAGACAGTCCTTTGGAGCAGATGGCGTATTCCCTGCAGGAACGTTTTGACGCTAAAAATTTGCCTCATGGTATCGTCGAGTTCATAAGGCAAAAAACTGATGCCATTTGGAATAGCATCGCACCACTGTTTGAGAAAGTATAACAAATTGGTGTGCCCTCCTAACCAGGCAAATGTAGCCGATCGCAAAAAAACGCGCCGGCTGATTTGCGGCGTTATACAGGAGAAGATAATAGACCAATGGGGACGTTCATAAATTTATAAATAAGCGGGGCTCAGGAGGAGTTAGTTATATATTTATATACGCCCCCCTCTGACCCGTCCCCCTCTGACCCCCAGGTGAGAGACTCGCCGACAAAAAAGTCTGTATAGAGACCTCCAGGAGAGGTATGCACGAATTTCTGTTACATTTATATCATATTGATTTCAAACGACATTTAGGGCTACCAATTTTTGCTTGACAGGAGGACTATAGGATGTCCCCAATTTTCCCCTGGACGTCCCCAATTTTCCCCAATTTTCCACCATTTCAGTTTTGGAGGGACTGCATATGAGATTTTCTCTTGCTGTGACTATCCTGGTCGTGCTGCTTATGACCGTATGTGTTATTGGCTCAGGTCATGCTGAACCGGTTAGAATTGAGGGTGAGTATTGCTACCAATATGGAGACAGTGAATCCCTGATGGTGGCAAAAGAAATCTCATATGCAATGGCTTTGAGGAAGGCAATAGAAACGTATAGAATTTTCATATCCTCCACAAGCATTGTCAAGGACTTCAAATTAAAGAAAGACATAGTCGAGGCCATAGCATCTGGCTACGTGGATAATATTGAGATTCTAAAGCAAAATGTTGATGGAAGAACGGTCTGTACAGCAGTCGCTGGATATGTAGACCCACAGACCGTCAAAAGCCTGATATCGAGGAAGGTCGAACGGGCCACAAAAAAGAAGAGCAGGGACTTTCAAGGACTAATCAGTAGCGAGAACATCAAGATATTGAATTACAAAAGGGAGGTCGGTAAGTCTAGGAGGGGTAACTCTTATCCTCTTCATGTATCGGTATTGTACCAGGCCAGAGTATCACCTCCGTGCATTCACTCCACTCGAATCATAGTTGACTGTTTTGACCGAGACGGTAATCCAATCCCGGGTACGTCAAGCGAAGTTCCGCACCATGCCCTTTCAAAGGGCGAGGTCAGACGAGAGTATCTCCAACTCCCCGATGAAACCGCATATTTCGAAATAAGATTGGACGACCTGTATTGAATGGGAATGGAAAATAAGATGGATGGCTACTTGTGGATTGCCAGAGCCACATAACAAATCGCTCAACCCGCCGCGGGAAAGTAGTACCGTATCGGATGCAGGTGGGCGCGCGGGTTTAGCTCAGTCATTAGGTTGCCGGACACGGTTTAGACTCTTAAGGGAGAATCACGAAATGCCTTCACTAGCCGAAACGCCTCTCTGGTATTTGGGAGTCATGTTTCTTCTGAGCATCTACCACGCTTACCGGGGTTTTATGCTTCAGTGGATATTCGCCCACCAGCAGAATCAGGAAGCGGCCAAGAACAACCTTCGCGAATGGTCCAAGGCAGAGATTGTGGTAGTTCGTTGTGTCGAGGACGCGCTTTTCTATTTCGTCTGTTCGTTGGCTGGCTTCTTCGCTCTTCACGTGGCAGGCTCTCTCTGGAAGTTACATGGTCAGTGCGAGGCCATTGATACGGGTGCCTCAGTTTTAATTGTAGTCTCGTTTTTGATCGGGATCATCGGCGTAAGTGGTCAGCTGCCGCCATTGATCCAGCTGGGCAAGTTCCCAGGCGTGCGGTAACGAGAATGGATAGCAACCTAACAAGTCGCTGGAGATTCAACGCGGAAAAGCCTTCGACTTTCCGCGCGTCTCAGCTCCAGCGTTGGGAGAGGCACAAATACTAGTAGTCCATTATGAGCAAGCGCAAACAAAAACTCACTCATGCCGAAAAGGCTGAAAAGAAGCGAAGGCGACAGGACTACATGACCATTTTCGTCAATGGGAAACAAAAGAGGGTCAAGCGCCCGCCGACTATCGACGGTATGGATGTGGATTAATTCATCCGAAGGAACGCAGATCCCATTTGGTTACATCAGAATGAGATGTGGGAATACATGACAGATGACGACGAATCATGAACCCCCAACAAAGTCAATCCAGCGGACGGGGAAAGCCGTATTGCACAACACAAACATCCAGCCCCGCCGCTGGTTAGGCAATGAGGATAAGATAAATTTCTGATGGATTTTGAAATTATTGGAAGTATCAGAGATGCTGAATCCATGGCGGTAGGCCGTGGGATTCGCGATTTACCACGATTGCGGAAACAATATGGCCAAGGGCACTGGAAAAAGTTTAAAGGATTTGCGACGGTATGCTTAAAAGATGGCAGATGGCACGGTTCATACCGCAGAAATCCATTGGTATGAGGCACACGGTATCGGTAAGAAAGAAATCAAATTGAAATTTCCTTTGATTGACTAGCTATGAAGAGAAAGGAAAAACCAGAGATGCAATTTGCAGCATGGGTACCTTCGCGTCATAGATGAGAGTGGTGAAGATTACGGTTATTCCAATGATCGGTTTTTCCAAATCGAACTGCCAGAGGCGTTGGAAAAAACTTTATTGGTAGCCTTTAAAGAAGATTGAAATATCGCCTAACAAAGCGATCGAGTAAAACAATTGGGGTCAAACCTTGATTTGTGATTAAAGATTGACGATATTTTGAGGTTTATATAACATTTCAGAATCATGGCAAGACAATGGAGAATACAATACCCAGGCGCACTATATCACGTGCTTTCTCGTGGGAATGATCACCAGGACATTTTCCTGAGTGAAAAGGATAAACAATCATTTCTAGAAATCATTGGTGAATTGACCGAACGTTTTTCCGTTGAGGCCTATGCTTTTGTGTTGATGGATAACGAATTAAGAATTAGTGTGTCGCGAAGCCGACACACTAATTCATGGTTGAACTAAGCCATGTGATGCTATTTGGGATTTTAATGAGATTTGCTTAAGGGGTTTTACACGA
>JAFDKF010000168.1 GCA_019307135.1 Deltaproteobacteria bacterium | reverse complement strand
TCAAGAATGCGGGCGCCAAGAGATAAATTCTTTTGTTCGTACTTTTTGGTGTCAGGTGTCAGGTTTCAGGTGTCAGGTGCAAGAAACACTGACACCTGAAACCTGAACACTGAAACCTGAAACCCCAAACCTGGAGTGGTGAAAAAAGGTGTAAACTACTTTGTGGCGAAAATGAACGATGCCGAATTTCCTTTTTAGACAGTGAAATCCGTGTCAGAGATTTTTTAAATTCGCCCGAAGGGTGTAAAGTTGTCTTTGGAAGGAGGAATACTCATGTCCAAACGAGATATGGTGCGTCTAAGAGAAATGCTCCTCAAGCGGCGCCAGGAGGTCTTTCAATGGCTTCGGCAATTCGAATCTGATTGGCAGGCCCTTGGAGACCGAGACATCGAACTGGAAGAAGAAGCCCAAAAGGCTGACCTGACGAGTCTTTTCGATCAGTTGGATGAACGTGGAAAGGAGGGGATTGAAGAAATCGATCTGGCACTGTGTAGAATGGCCGTGGGGAGCTATGGGAGCTGTGAAAGCTGTGAGAAGCCGATGTCGTTGAAACGGCTGGAGGTGCTGCCTGCGACCCGCCTGTGCGGAAAGTGTGCCCGTGAGTATGAGGAACAACAGAAGAGGTTGCCTCGGGCTCGGGAGGTGATTGCCTGTGCGGAACTGCCCAGCGAGTATCAGAACCTGAGTGACGAGGAACTGGGACTGTTGATTCTGGAGTATCTGCGTAACGACGGCCGGCTCGATCTGGAAGAACTCGAGATCTCCTGCCGAAACGGAGTGATCTACCTGGAAGGCGTTGTCCCAAGCGAGAACGAACACTCAATTCTGTTGCAGATCCTGATCGATGTCATGGGCTTTGCGTCCATCATCGATCACCTACAAATTACTGAGTTGATATGGGAGCGAGAGGACCGTGCTCCTGGCAGGGCCAGTTTCCCTCTCAGCGCTGATGTGGATGAAATTAGCGACGATGTATTTGAATCCCAAGAGCAGGAAACCCCTTACATTTTTCCCGACCGACCGCCGCCGGAACAAAAATGAGGATAAGGCCCAAGGCGGGCCAATGCCTACAAATAGAGCAAGTCGAATGAAAGTCTCAATCAAAAGGATAGAAGGAAGCTTGCTATACTCCGAAGAACTGGGCATGAGGAAACAGTTGAAGTAATTCAACGTTAAAACAACACTCTACGGCACCAGTCATGTCAAATCGTAAGGTAACCCTGAACCTCTGAACCCTGAACCTCTGAACTCTGAACCTGTGAACGCCTACAAAATGCCTAACCCCATGATAAGAAAATCAACACCCCAGCAGCAGTTGATCGCAAGTTTCGTTCTTTTGATCCTTGTTGGCTCCCTTGTCCTGATGCTTCCTGGCATGACAACGAACGGGCGGATGTCGTACGTAGACGCCCTGTTTACTTCCACATCTGCGGTGTGCGTCACAGGGCTTGTGGTAAAGGACACAGGGGCCGACTTTACAAGGGTCGGCCAATGGGTCCTCCTGGCGTTGATCCAGTTGGGAGGACTCGGGATCATGACCTTTTCAACGATCTTTCTTTTCATTCTGGGCAGGCAACCCTCACTGACCCAGGATACGGTGCTTCGGGACACTTTTGCCCACTCTCCCACGAAGAACCTCCACACACTGATCGTTTCGGTTGTGTTATTCACATTTGCGGTGGAATTCGTGGGTATGGCGCTCTATTTTTTTCACTGGGTACGTGAAGCTCCTGTTGATGACGCCATGTTCGTTTCCCTCTTTCATGCGGTTTCTGCCTTTTGCAATGCAGGATTCTGCCTCTTTCCGGATAGTTTCACAAAATACCAGGGTCACATGCTCATGAATCTTAATACCATTTTTCTCATCATTACCGGTGGCATAGGATTTCTGGTCCTCCTTGAACTCTACCAACGTTATGGTCAGAATAAGGGAAAAAATGGGCGACAAAGGAAGAGCCTTTCCCTCCATGCAAGACTCACGCTTTCAACCACATTGATCTTGATCGTGGCAGGGACCGCGTTTTTCTTTATGGTCGAATACAACGACATCTTAAGAGGTATGAATTTTCCTGATAGGATTCTCATATCCGTTTTTCAGTCGGTTACTGCAAGGACTGCCGGTTTTAACACGGTCGATTTTGGTCTGCTGTCAAATGCAACTCTCTTTTTCTTCATCATCCTTATGTTTGTTGGGGCTTCGCCCGGCTCCTGTGGGGGCGGGATCAAGACCACAACAGCAGCGGTTTTCTTTGCACTTGTCCGGTCCCGGCTGAGGGGAGAAATCCATACAAGGATCATGAATCGGACCATTCCCAGGGAGTCTGTAGCCAGAACAGTCGCAGTCGTTATCTCCTCCGGCCTGGTCATAGCGGTCACGGTGGTTATTCTCCTGTTAACGCAGCTTGGCGACACCTCGCACTTGGAAAGCCGGGGGATGTTTCTCGAGTATCTTTTTGAGGCCGTATCGGCCTTTGGCACGGTGGGGCTGTCTATGGGCAAGACGTCGGCGTTGGATGCTATCGGGAAATTGGTGATCATCGTACTGATGTTTGTTGGACGGCTCGGGCCGCTGACGCTTGCATTTTCGATTCGCCATAAAGAAACAGCCGCTCACTTGAAGTACAGCGAAGAGGCTGTTATGATTGGTTGAAAAGTTTGGAGGATGCTAACTATCGCCTGAACGAAAAGTCATATTCAGGCAAAATCCGAATATCGAAATCCGAAATCCGAAACAAATTCGAATACCGAATGACAAAATGACCGAAACTAATACATTGAAAATTTGATGTTTTTGTCATTCGAGCATTTTTATTTCTGTCATTGTTTGCGGCTGACGCCTTGAGAACATCACGGATTTCGTGCTTCGGATTTCGAATTTTTGACGGAAAAAACAGAGGTTTTCGGTCAAGCAGTAACTAAATTCATCAGGAGAGTCACATGAAGATTGTGGTTATAGGTCTAGGTAGCTTCGGGATGAACGTTGCGAAGGAGTTGTATGCTCGCGGACACGACGTGTTGGTTGTTGACGAGACAGATGATCTCGTTCAGAAAAGCCAGGAGTTTTCCTCCACGTCGGTCGTTGCTGACTGCACTGAAAAAGAGGTGTTGGAAAATCTTGGGCTTTCAACGGTTGAGACTGCCATTGTCAGCATGGGGAACAATCTCTCGGGAAGCATCCTGGCGACCATGTATCTTAAAGAGCTTGGGGTGAAGCATATCATTGTTAAGGCGATCAATGACGACCACAAGAAGATCCTGGAAAAGGTAGGTGCCACCCAGGTCATATTCCCTGAAAGGGAGATGGCCGTGAAATTGGCACAAAGCATCACCACGCCCAATGTTCTGGATTATCTCCCTCTAACAAATGCTTTTTCCATCATGGAGATCATCCCGCCCAAGGACTTTGTAGGAAAGTCCTTGAGTGATCTTGATTTGAGAAAAAAATATCAGATCCAGATTATCGGCATACAAGACACTGTGGAAGATGTAATCAGCATGGTCGTTTCTCCCAGCCGGCTCATCAAAGCAACTGACAGGCTTATTATCTTAGGCAAGCAGGAATACCTGAAAAAAATAAAAGGGCTCAACGGTCCGTAGAACGGAAACGACGGCAAGGGCATCCTTCATTCCTCGGTTTACACTTATCAAGGATGCGGGCGCCAAGAGATAAGTTCTTTTGTTCCTACTTTTTGGTGTCAGGTGTCAGGAGCGACAAACGCGAGATCTGTACTGTTCTCAAGGCGTAAGCCGCAAACCTGAACACTGAACACTGAAACCTGGGGTGGTGAAAAAAAGTGTAAACTACTTTATGGCGAAAATGAAGGATGCCACGGCAAGAATCCGAAATTGGATTGCCCGCCCGAAAAAATCTCACCAATTAACAACGAAGAAAGCCCGACCTGTCAAAAGGTCGGGCTTTTCTTGTTCAACGTAGGGGCGGCCCGCCCTGGCGCGACAAGACTTTGAGAATCTCACCAGGTGGCAACCCCGGTCTGGGCCAGGGGGTTTACCCCCGCCCGCAAGAATCTCGCTTCTACGCAGGCCTGAAGATCATGAGCCAGATCTGGCAAATGCCAATACTTATAATCATGTACGGGAAGGCCGTTTTCATGAACCCAATAAAGGATATTTTATAGCCCTTGGACTCGGCAATACCCATTGTGACCACGTTGGCTGAAGCGCCGATGATGGTACCGTTGCCGCCAAAACAGGCACCCAGGGCCAGGGCCCACCACAGGGTGTTCTCGGAGCCGGGGATGACCTTGGTGAGATAGGCCACAATAGGAAGCATGGTGGCCGTAAAGGGGATATTGTCCACAAAGGCCGACATGATGGCAGCTACCCAGAGGATCAGGGTCATGGCCATCAAGAAGTTTCCTTTGGACAGATCCAGTATCCAGTCGGCAATAACGGCGAGAAGCCCTGCATGCTCCACCGCGCCAACCAGTATGAACAGGAAGATAAAGAACATCAGGGTAGGCCACTCAATATCTTTTTCGATCAAGTGGATCATATCCACCTTCTTGGTGAGAATGGCCACAGTAAAAAGGACGCTAGCGCCGGTCAGGGCTGCAACACTAACCTCCATGTGCCAGTAACCGTGGGACAGGAAGAGAAAGACGGTAAAACCTAAGATAATCAGACCGTACGTGAGCAGGGTCGGATCGTAGATCTTGTACTTTTCCTTCAACTCCGCGGTAAACTCATCCACATTCGCTACTGTGGCCTGTGCCGTCGCATAAGCTTTGCCCCAGATTATCTTGGCGTAAACAAACATGACACCCATGGCGACCACGCATATCAAGGCCAAGGCAATGACAAAGTCCATGAAGGTGAGACCGCAATAGGACCCGATCATTATATTGGGCGGGTCACCGATCAGGGTGGCGGTGCCTCCCACGTTGGAGGCCAGGACTAACGGAATCAGCAAATAGAGTGGATTGAGATTACAGGAGACGGCTATCTCAATGGCCACGCCTGTCAGGAGCAGCATGGTGGTCACATTATCCAGGAAGGCTGAAGAGATCGCCGTAAAGATCATCAGGATGACGGTAAGGATAAAGACTTTCCCTTTGGCAACCTTGTAAGATATGTACGCACACCACTGAAAGACTCCGGTATTCTTCAAGACACCTACGATGATCATCATACCCATCAAGAGAAAGACCACGTTCATGTCAATGGAGTGGATGGCGCTCTCAAAAGAGAAGATGCGCCACTCAGGATTGATCGTGCCGATAGTGTACGAGAGCACCATCATAAAAGCCGCGCCCAGCATGGCGGCAATGGTACGATGAAGGAGCTCAAAGGCGATCAAAACATAAGCGAGGATAAAGACGACCGTTGATATCCAGAAGGCCGGACCCAGGACCCGGTCAACGGCGATCTCCTCAGTAATATAGTAGTGGTCGCCCTTCTTGGCAAACTCCGACCCCTCGAGGTGTTTGATCGTGGTCTTGAAGCTGGACTTGTGAATCTTCGTCTCAACCGATGCGGTCTGCATGGCATCTTTCTCGACCATGAACTCCAACACAAAATGGCCGTTTCGGCCCGTTTCGGCCTGTGCCACATCATGGCCGTTCAGACTCACCTCGATCGCCATCTCTGCAACCGGCTCCTTGTGGGAATCCATTATGGTCCCTGCAATGGTCACATACTCTCCACCTTCAATATGAACCGCCTCGTGCATCTTCTTGCCACCGTGACCGGCAAAGGCAAGTGAAGCAAGAAAAACCAGTGCAATAGTTACCGTGCCAACCAGTAGAGATTTTTGTGTTCGCATGAAAGATCCTCCTCCCGTGTTTTTCCTACAAAATTGCCTCGGCCTGTTAGCACAAAGGCTTGCTCCGGTCAATCTTTTTTTGAGAGAATTTTACTTACAGTGGACACGAGCGGGGATAAACCCCGCCCCTACGTTTTCGTGTGTGTGGGAGATCAGTAACCATTCTCGGGTGACGGGTATTGTGGTCCCTACACACATTAGACATTAGAAGGTGCGGTTCGTAGGGGCAGGGTTTATCCCCGCTCGCTCGCGCTCGGTGAACGGTCACGCCTTGTTTTCATTTGACAGAGCACCCAGCGGGTGATAACTAATCAAATTTCCCATGCCGCACTGAGGGTCGTTAAGATGGAGGCTCAAACCTTTTTTATCCGCTCCGTGATGGTCCAGAATGTCATTATGGGGATCATTGCGGCAATTATTGTGGGAGTCCTGATCCGTTCGATCCGGAAACAGAAGATCAGCCACATTGTCGCTGTGGCTATCTGGGGGGTGATTGCCGTGTGGTTTTTCAATGGTCCTTTTTGGGGGTTTAGTGCCGTCACGGTAAGTCCGGAGGGCCTGAAAGTTCATTACGGGTTTCTCTCCGTGTACAGAAACACCACGTTGCCTGTGGACACGCACTGGAAGATCCGTAAGTATCTGGGTGGCATCAGGAAGCTCAAAAACCTCTACTTTTTCCAACTGGCCAATCACCAGAGCCTGAAGGTCCGAGGCCAGGACAAGCTTGAAGCGATGCAGGCCCTTGGAGCAGCCATCGACGATTTGAACGGAAGACCCATGGGCGAGTTCGTGGAACGCCCTGTGAATATGTAGCCTTAGTTGAGTGGTTGAGTGGTCGAATGGTTGAGTAGTTGAGTAGTTGAGTAGTTGAGTAGTTGAGTAGTTGAGTAGTTGAGTAACGTAAGTGTTCACAGGTTCACCGTTCACCGTTCACCGTTCAGGGTTACCTTGTGTGTAGGCGTTCACCGTTCTGGGTTCTGGGTTAATCTCTAAACCTCTGAACCCTGAACCTCTGAACCCTGAACCTCTGAACCCTGAACCTCTGAACCCTGAACCTCTGAACCCGTGAACGGTTACCAAATAACAAATAACGGATAACGGATAACGAATCATGAAAATACACGAATACCAGGCTAAGGAGATCTTTTCACAGTTCAAGATTCCTGTTCCAAGGGGCTCAGTGGCCCATGATCCCGAAGAAGCCAAGCGAATCGCTGAGGAGATCGGCGGGGCCCGGTGGGTCATCAAGGCCCAGATACATGCTGGCGGCCGTGGCAAGGGTGGTGGAGTCCGTATAGGAGAAACACCTGCGGCTGTGGCCGAGATAGCCGAAGAGATGCTCGGCATGACCCTGGTGACGCCTCAGACTGGCCCCCAGGGAAGGCTGGTAAGGAAGGTTCTGGTGGAAGAGGGAGTCGCAGTCAAACAGGAATTTTACGTGGGGGCAGCCGTTGATCGCGCAAAGCAATGCCCGGTCTTGATTGCCAGTTCTGAAGGCGGCATGGGAATTGAGGAATTGGCCGCGTGCCGTCCTGAAGGAATTGTTAGGGAGTGGATGGATGTGGGCCTTGGGCTTCCGGCCTTTCAGGCACGAAATCTCCTGTTTGGCATGGGCATAGACGCCAGTCTTGTGCGGGCGGGCACAGGGATCTTTAGTCAGCTTTTCAAGGTTTTTGAGTCGCACGATTGCACGCTGGTTGAGATCAACCCTCTGGTCGTGACGGAGGACAAACGCCTCCTGGCCCTTGATGCCAAGATAGAGTTTGATGACAATGCCCTGTACCGCCACAAGGATCTGTTGGAACTGGAAGACACTGACGAGCAGGATCCATTGGAGCTTGAGGCCTCACGGCACCGCGTGAACTACATCCGCATGGAGGGAGATATTGGCATCATGGTCAATGGCGCAGGACTGGCCATGGCCACCATGGATTTGATCAAGCAGGCCGGGGCCAGTCCGGCGAATTTTCTGGACGTGGGTGGCGGGGCCACCACAGAGATGGTGACCAAGGGCTTTGAGATTATCCTTGGGGACAAAAACGTTCGGGGGATCTTGATCAACATATTTGGCGGCATCCTGCGATGTGACGTACTGGCCAAAGGCGTGGTGGACGCAGCCAAAAAGGTGGCGATCAAGGTGCCTGTGGTGGTCCGTCTGGACGGCACCAACGTAGAGGAGGGTCGCAATATCCTGGCCGAGTCCGGCCTCGACTTTATTGTAGCCAACAGCATGGCCGATGCAGCAGAAAAAGTGAGAGGGCTTGGGGCATCCAAAGCACGAAATCCGAAATCCGAAATCCGAAACAAACTCGAATGACCAAAGCAGAAAATCCGAAACAATATGCAATATGATTTAGAAGATCGTACATTTGCATTCGCTAAGAATGTGAGAGCCTTTGTAAAAAAATTGCGGAAAACAATAGCAAACATTGAGGACGCAAAACAACTGATCAAATCTTCCGGTTCCGTCGGCGCCAATTATATTGAAGCCAACGAAGCCTTGAGCAAGAAAGACTTTGTCATGAGAATCAAGATCTGTCGTAAGGAAGCCAAAGAAAGTCGATATTGGCTGAAATTGATAGATACTACTGATGGTCAACCGGAACAAGAAAATGATCGAAAAGATCTTGTGCAAGAGTCCACGGAACTTATGAATATTTTTGGAGCGATCTTGACTAAAAGTCGATGAGGTTTTCAATATACGGTTCTCAACCAGTAGTTTCCGGTTAGAAAATTGCATGCTTTCAATGAAAAAACTTTAACAAAACAGCAGGTTAAGTCGCTTTTTTGCTTGACTTTTTATCGGTAATGTGGCGGGCGTTTTGTA
>JAFDKF010000167.1 GCA_019307135.1 Deltaproteobacteria bacterium | reverse complement strand
CCGACCGCTATAAAAACGAGCTACAAACGGTTCTCAAGGCTGCATGACATCATGAAACCCTTATGTCATAAGACTTTGCTGGCCATTAGCTAGTTTTTCGAGCAACCTTTAAGTGATTGGACCCTGAAAAGTTGGGTTTTTATCCAGCAGATACTCAAAAGAAACCCGGATGTTGGGAATAATAGGCTTAAACTCGTTTAACCACGGGACCAGGTTTTCCCCTGCCTCAGCAAGACCCATCAGGTAATGGAGAACATCAATTAGGGCTACATTGTCAAATTTGGCCTCCTCCAGTTCAGGGAAAAGCAAGAGCTGGTCTAAACTCTTTGATTTGTTTTTGAACAATTTGGTCAGATCCTTGTATCGCTCAACTGGAAGCTTCACCTCGTAAGTCCTGCCTCGTTTGGCCCGGCCCTTTCTAATCACGCCGGCCTTAATGAGAACCTCGGGCTCCATAATGCCCCTGGTTGTCTTATGCACCTCATCGCTCTTGATCTCTTTCCTATCACAGAGGCAGGTGAGATATATGTAGCTGACAGGATCAATATGCTCAAGCTCCGAAGGCAGGGGCTGCTGAGTGGTGACGATCTGCTCCACCATCATGCGGATGGAGGTAAGCGCTTCACCAAGAGGAACCACATCGCCCTTATAGTCCACGATCATTCCATAATGCCTGCTGTATAGTTCGAGGCATTTTCCGATAAGGATTATGTTGACATCCTCCGGAGAAAGCTTTTCTCTTCCATATCTTCCCGCTTCGATCATCTTAATTTCTATGCGCGCTTTTTTTCTAATCTCCTCACGGACCCCGGCCCAGGAGCGCTGCCTGGTATCTGACTGGTCCTTTTTCTTTTTACACACATGGATTAGATCGTAGGCAATGGCCTTGTTATTCATGAGATGCAAGGTGTTTTCTGCTTCACTGTGTATTGGGTAAACAGCCTCTATCGAAAATCCTGAATTACAAACGGATTCAAGAAGCGATTCCCATGCACTTCCTTCTTTGTGATGAAAAGTAAAAACGATCAAACCATTATCTTCCAGAGCATGATGACATTCACGAAAAACTTGTGTAAGCCCTTCTTCGAAATCCTTTGCACTCTTTCCCCTTGTAGGGTTTTCTATGATCTCATCCGCTTTTGGTGTAAGATTGGGACTAAACTCGGGATAAGTCTTTGCAAGTATAAGCCTTAACCAAACATAAAAAAAATCAGCCAATTCTGCATAATTAACATTGCTTGCATATGGGGGATCGGTAATCACAAGATCAACCTTGGTTTCCGATATATTTGAAGTCGATGATTTGGACATTAAGTGCACTTTTCTTGAGTATAAAGGGTCTCTAAATTCTCCGTGTATACCTGTAATTTGGCCCTTGTCGTAGGGCTTTAAACCAAACATCTTGCCTTCAACAACTTTGGCAAAAGAATTAACAAATATTCCTCTCCCAAATTTACTTCCCCAAACATTGTTCTCACATGAAGTAAGTTTAGGCTGAAAATCATGTCTGGCAAAAACCCCTGCAGCATGGTTCCTAGAAGTATCAAAACGTGTAAAAACGTTATTTGCTTCTAGTGCACTAAAAAACCCACTCAATAACATCTCCTTCAAAACCTGATCCTCTTCCTCCCCAATCGCCTTCAACAGAGTACTCAGGCACAACAACTGCCGAGGATTGAACATCTGATGCCAATAAAGATAGTGGTGCGCGATCAAACCTGATTTTGTTTTCTCTCCTACAGGAATCTCACTCTTCGGATAAGGCAGCGTCTCTTTCTCCGCTTTCCACCTCATGTCAGCATTCTGATACCTCTTGAGATCTGCAGGGCTGATCCTTTTGAAAAACTTGCCTCGATTATTATGGATATTGCACGGATGAGAAACAGCCTCTTTCCGATTCAGGGCTTTGCCATACATATTTAACTGTTTGGATTCCCCCGCACATTCAGCGCAATAGCCCTCTATGGCATAGGGTTTGGTTGGAAAAAGTTGATTCTCGGGAAGCTTTCGGATGGCATTAATAATCTTGTCTTTGGTTCCGCAGGAAGGACAAAGGAAGCTCCCTTTTTCGGTGTTCCCTTTATTGGGGTTGTAGCTCTTTGAACATACAGGACAAGACACCTCCTCCGGCAAGGTACCCCGATATTGCCAGACGGCATAGCAGTAAGGGCACAACAAAACTGCCAGAGGTACCTTTTTCCTTGCCTTTAATAGCTCCTTGGGCTCAACCAAGGGGCTGGTCTGAAGGCACCAGGGGCAGTTGAAACTATTGCCGCTTGGTTCAAGATTCGCCCAGCGCTTGTTCGTTCCTTTATCTCCGGCTGAGTCCTTTGGATTGTTGATCATCAGGGATTGTTCTGCGATCAAGGACGCTCGTTCAATATCCAGATCAAATGTTTTTTTGCATTTTGGACATTCACAATCAATAACGTAGCGGATAGATGGAGACTTCCTGGCAATAACGTAATTTGGAAACAATGGAACTTCTTTTCTACAAGTAGGGTTCGTACATATCGCTGACTTGACCCAAAAGGTGTAAATGATATCCGCCTTTTCACGACCTGCCCCACAACAGGGACATTCCGTTTTGTAATGACTGAGCAGTTCTTCCTTTAAAGGCTTTCCACTTAAAGTGGGCCGTTCTTCCAGCCTCTTGAAGGCAGCCTTTAGCTCCTTGATATCCACAGGCTCTGCTTCGGTCTTTACGATGAACCACGCCACGGGATTTAGGTCTATGCCGGTGACATGACAACCCAAACGAAGGGCCTCCACTATAGTGGTTCCCCCGCCCATAAACGGGTCCAAGATCCTGACGCCACTGGTATCCGGATCATTCGTGTGATCCCTGTAAAACTCGGCCATAATGTCCGTTCCGGCAGGTTTCATAGCGGCCAGCAGAATTGCTCGAAATACGCACGATGCTCTGCGCGCAAACCATTTGTGCATCTGGTAAATGGGTTTAAAGGCGTTTCTTTCGGGTATGGCAAGCCGATTGATCTCGACAACGGGGAAGCTCTCTTCAATAGCCTTTTTCGTGTTTTCCATTATGGACTTACCCCAAGTTCAATCCAGGGCGTTATCATTTCCATCAAGGAAAGTCCGCCATGTCTATAGAGCTTGCTTGCCGCTTCCCCGGTTGATCTTGTCCTCACCCGGCCTTTTACCATGGCCACGTTTTGCGACTGAACTACAAAAAGATCATCACTTACAGGGTATGTAGGTTTTTCTTCCAGGGAAACATTCCTGTCATTTCCAAAATAGGCATTTAAGGCTTTCGTCTCTGACGGGCTTCTGGGAAAATCCATGCCTGTGCCGAAAAATATGTAGCCATGATCACTCGTGATGATGATTCTCCCTTTCCCTTTTATTGCCTGGACGATATTCATCCACGCTGTTTCAAACAGAGCATGGATATTCTCAAAGTGGCTCTCAAATTTTGCCCCGCTGTCTTTGTACGTTACATCCGGGAAAGAAGACCACACGAGAAGCGGGGAACCCTCATACTCTCCTGAAATGGGCTGGGTAATATCCCCACTGTAGATCACGATGATCCCTTTTTCTTTGAGCTCTTTTCTGGTTTGAAGCTGAGACGGAGCAATATGGCCGCACGGCAGTTCCCGTTCAACAAAATCCATGGTTTCACTGGGTATAGCCGACTGCGATGTGCCTATCAACGAGGCTGGGAGCCCTGATTTATCCGCAAGGGTCAGAATCATGGGTATTTCTCTGATGGATAGCCCGTCGAAAACAACGACAGCAGTATTTGGATCGGAGAGAGCACTGAGTAGATTTCTTGAGGGATCTTGGGTTGAAAGAAGCTCGCCATAAATCCTGTCAGCGGCTGAGGATACTAATAATTCAAAACGATTAAGCTTTTCCTCTCCCCCGCGTAGGAATTCGATTGGGCTTAAGTTTCGATAACGCTCAGGGCTCCATACCTCTTCCAGCAGCCACTCCACTATCCAGGCCAGGCGAGGGCCGGATTCGGTCAATTTTTTGAAAAGGGCTTGATCCATAATTTCCATTTTTCCCTATCCGCTATTTTGTGACTTCCACCTCCATGTCCACAGAAAAATCGGCCTCGGAAATGACCGGAAGGGACTCAATATGCTGCTCGATCTGTGATTTTGAGAATGCGCCGGTCTTTGAGATGGTAATCTCGGCCGTAATATCACCCTCCCCGCTGAGAGAGCCTCTAATACCCGAAGGCAGAGTGCTGAGATCGCCGACGTTCTTTTTTTGGAGAAAAATTTTGTAGGTGACCTTTGTAATGATCCCCTCTTCGTAGTCTTGCAGCCTAAAGGCTGTCTCCTGCCTGAGACTTCCGATGTTGTTCTGAGGGGGTATTCTAACGGTAAGAGTCTCCTTTTCTGGACATTCGCAAGGATCTTTCCCGCAGTTGGGACAGACCACAGGAGGTGTCGGGCATTGGCATGGGTATTCTCCACAGACCGGACATTTTTGCGGTGGTTTAGGGCATTGGCAAGGGAATTTTCCACATTTGGGACATGGCTCCGGTTTAGCTGGTTCTTCAAAGGGATCCGTTACTTTGGCATTGAAGAGTTCAGTTTCAGTCAGGTTCGGGTTGACATGGCAAAAGTTGCCTGCGCTATGCTGAATGCCTATAACCCCATGTTTGCAAAGGTCGCGAATGGCGCTGGAAACGGCTCTTACAATCAAGGGAATAGGAAAACCGAGCGTGGCCCGATATTCAGCGTCAACCTCCTTGACCAGACGATCCTTGACCTGGTCGAGCCTTCCTTCGAGATGTTCCTTGAAGCGCAGCATCGGGAAATAGTCCTGATTCAGCTTTTCCAGGACCTTATCTTTTGAAAGATCTCCAGGAAGAGGTTCAAGCTCCACCTGATCTTCAGTCACTGAACTGCCATACTTTTCCCAGCTTACAAAGACCAGACCTGCTTTCTTGATTCTTTCGATGATATACCTCTTGTCCGTACCAGCAATGCGATTATAGTCATTTTGTCGTGCCCCATTCTTTGTGCTTTCCGCTAAGTCCCTCGCTGCAAGACATCGTTTTGCCCACTTGAGTAAGTCCTTATCGTTTGCGATCTGAAATCTATCGTCCTTTGGCTCCAGAAGAAGAATCATATTTCTGACGTCCATTCCAAAATAAATCTGATGCCTTTCCTCTCGAGTGAGCCTTCGCCCCGTTAAAATGTAGCGAAGGCGAGACTTATCAAACTGTTTTAATAATTCCTGGGTTTGTTCTATTGAGCCGAAGATGGCCGTATTCACAGTCTCCCTGAATATGTCCGACTTCAGGATCTCATATAATTCCTCCCGTGCCTGCTCATCCGAGTACTGAAGCGATTTAAACTCCACTTTGGCTTCGGAATTTTCTTCCAGGTCAAAATAATAGCGGCCTTCCTGGTGATGAAAGTAGGAAGCGTATTTTTGAAAGCCCATCAATGTTTGTTCAATGTCATTGATATCCGTTGCAGGCGATAAAATATCCCGGATGAGATTCTCCCGAGAAACACCGGTATCGGCTCCAACGCCGGTCAATGTATAGAGAAGAACGGTAGGTGCCATTTGGCGAGATAGTGGCACTCTTGGAATCAGGTCTTCCATATTCTCTTTGGCGCGGTTGATCAGGTCACCGCTCAGGTCAAGGTCCTTCAACATGATCGTAGTGGCCCTATCCTCAAGGGAAACATTCCCAGGGGTTATGATATCATTCGAGATGTGAGTTAATCTAATCAAGTTGCCAAGAAAAGCTAAAGCGCCCCGTACGTTTTGAAAACCTCCCCTGGCCGGTATTTTCTTGAGGATAATCTCCATGAGAGATGGCGAAAAAGGATAAGTGTCCTTAAATTTGGCTTTAAGCTCTTCCTGGTCAACCGGCGCATGCTTGTTCCATAGTTGGACATAACTCTCAAGCACCGGCAAAATAGAAGCCCTGTCAAATTGTTTATAGTTCTCAAACAACCTGTGCAAAATGATGTGGCTCTGGTCTTTGGCGTTATCGAATTGAACCACGCATCGAGGAACACGCTTAAGGGTACCGCCTGGCTCTTGCTGGGTACTGTAGACGCTCGCAAATAGGGTCACCTGCCTCGAACGGTTGCTAAATTCAGAAAGCATCTGGAGAAAGGCTATATTTTGGGCTTGAAGTGCCGTATCACCAATGACATTAATGCCCTGCTCCAGCTCATCGAAGATCAAGATGATCTTTTTGTCTCCAAGGGCCTTTTCAAATTCAGCTAATTTTGGATGAGTCTTGGCCTTCTTTGCCTCTGATCCAAGTACCTCGAAGATCATATTCCATATGGAATCATGAGGATCATCAGTGAACTTATTGATTATCACAACAGCATCCTGCGGAATCTCACATGACAATCCGTTTTCATTGAGCCATCCATGGGCAAGCTGGTGGTTTTTAAACAAATGGTAAATCATCAAAAGTAGATGGGACTTACCACTGCCCTTTAGGCCCTCGAAAAGAAAAAGCCCCGAAGACTCCTTTAAAGATGAAAACCGAACATTGATTTCATCCAGGACCTTAATAACATCTGTAGTTGGATAGGTTAGTTGGAAAAAATCATCCGGGCGAGCCTCGATTTTGGTCTTAGATTCATCTTTCAAGTTCGCCAGGTCGATAATTCCTTCGATTCCCTCTTCAGAAATCGCCTCTTGCCTTGGTTTCAGGTATGCTGAGTAGCCCATTGAAAACCTTTCACAAAAAATGAAGAATTGATATTATGAACAAGATCACTGGGATTATAATTGGGTGCGGCTCTTTTAGGACGACCTTGAGAAGCAATTTTTGGCATATGGTATCCGGATCCATTTAAGAAATTATCCTTATTTGATGGCTTTCAGATGACTGCGTTTGCGA
>JAFDKF010000029.1 GCA_019307135.1 Deltaproteobacteria bacterium | reverse complement strand
TATCACCGGAAGTAAAATCCATAGTCAAACAAGCAGACCTCCCGGAGAGAATGTCAGCCCTCTTTTTGGGTGACAGCAAGATAAGTGCCAACTGTCATTTGCGGCAATAGGTTTCAATTGTCACGATAAAGTCTCCAAAGATCTCCGAGCGAGCCAATTTTGACCATTTTGTCAAGAAGATCTTAGTGAGGCGAAGCGCGAAACAAACCAGCATTACTCACCTTCGCCAGAATGCCCCGTGCGGAAGCACGGGGATGAGCCGACTTCGCCATCCGCCGTCGGCCATAGCCTATGGCGGAGGCCGAAGTAGCCACATGGCTACGAGCCGACTTCGCCAAAGCACTGGCTGCGACGGCTGAACGGCTGAAATGGCGTGGTGACCCGCCATAGCTTCGGCGAAGGCGGGTTATTGCTTCGGCGAGCTCCGCCGTCCTGAGACAAACTCAGGATGCCCTGTGCGGAAGCACAGGGAGGCTTCACTATTACTGTTGTTGTGGCTTACATGCAAGGAGAATGTATGTTTCCATTTTTCTCGAGCTACAGTCTCACCTGCTGAACCGAGGGTGTAAATCAAGATTGTTGGTTATTGAGTTCAATTGTGAGGTGTGAGGTTTCAGGTGTCAGGTTTGCGGCTTACGCCTTGAGAACAGTACAGGTCTTCAAGTTTCTCGATCCTGATACCTGACACCTGAAACCTCACACCTTTTCCCCAAAGCTAAATACGTAGCCAGACGGACATGGATTTTCTCATTGCCAACAGCCGTGATTCACACCCTAGTGGAGGCTTGGTGCTATAGAGTTTCAGAAAAAGATTTTGGGGTCATGGATTTTTGGAGAATTTTTAGCGTTGTACTTCATGGCAGTCAGATACTGGATGCTCGATACTGGATGCCGGATCATGCGCTTGAAATTGTTGCGTTTATCCAGTATCAAGTGACCAGTATCCAGCATCAGCGCGCTGATTCCGACCCCTTCCATGGAAGACACGCGCTTCTGTCATCCAAAAACTTTATCTTAAGGACTATACATCACGTTATTATCCGCGGGACAGAGCGTCGCAAGATATTTTTGAACAAGGCGGACCTTGAGGATTTTGTTGACCGCTTGAACAGTATTTTGCCTGAAGCCAAGCTTATGATGATCTATTTGACCCAATTGCTTTCCCCAAGTTTTAGGTCAGCCCATTGATTTAGCATTCCTGTCGTGATAAAAGGATAGACGCGTGCGGAAATTCTGTGCTCTCCTGGATGATTCAAAATCAAACGAAGTTTATGTGTAGGCGGTTAAGGAGGAAACTACTAAAATAGTACATTGGAAGGTCAAAATGGATATTCAGCGATGTTTTGAAATACTTGAGCTTGACCGTGGTGCCCAGTTAGATGAGGCGAAACAGGCTTATAAAGACATAGTGAATGTTTGGCATCCAGATCGCTTCTTTAACAATCCTCGGCTAAAACAAAAGGCTGAGGAGAAATTGAAGGAAGTTAACGTAGCGTATGAAACGGTGAAATCCTTTCTGTCCGGGAAACAAGAGGTGAAGCCAGACCAAAAAGCAGACCCACAAGCACAAGCAAAGGCTGAGGCAGAGTACTATAAGGCTCAAGCAGAGCCTCAGGCGAGGGATAAAACAGAAGTTGCCGTTGAAGCAGGCACGCGAATTATTTTGGACGTATGCTCCTCCTTGTATAAAACACTTCGCCGTATAGTTGTCAGTCAGGCTTCTAAGGCAGAGCCACAGGCTAAAGTAGAGTCAAGAGGCCTAAAGCAGGGGGAATGGCAAAGCAGAGGCGATTGCAGAGGAAAAGGCAGAGGTAGAGGCATGGGCAAAGGCAGAGGTATGGGCAGAGGTGGGGGTATGGGCAGAGGCTAATTAGACCTAAAGTGATTGGTTCCAGGTTCAGGGTTCACGGTTCACGGTTGACGGTTCAGGGTTCAGGGTTGACAACCCCTGGCCCAGACCTGGTTGGTGAGCGTGATAGTCTCTCGCGAGCGTGTCGCACCAGGGCAGGCTTTGAACCTATGAACTTTGAACGGTGAACTTTCTTTATTGGCGCGTCATCCTTTTGTTAACAGCCAGTTAGGCCTGCCCTGGCGCGACATCCCAAGATAATTTTGGTGCCCATGTAGTCCCGGTCTGGGCCAGGGGATCTTCAACCGGGAACCGTGAACGTTGAACCGCTCAACCCAGGTTAGAATATCTTTCCCGGGTTGAGGATGCCGTTCGGGTCGAACACGGCTTTGATACGCTTCATCAGGGCAAGCTCAGCGCTGCCGATCTCCATGCCTATATAAGGTGCCTTGGTGATCCCCACCCCGTGTTCGCCAGAGATGGTTCCCCCTAATGCAATAGTTTGCCTGAAAAGTTCTTCGACTGCAGATTCCGCCTTTTCAAGGATCTCCCTATCACGCCGGTCCAGCATGATGTTGAAGTGGATATTGCCGTCACCCGCATGACCAAAGGTCACGATGGTCAGGCCAGTCCTTTTTCTCAGGTCGTCTATCCATTCGACCATGTCCGGGATTCGGTTGCGCGGCACAACGATGTCTTCGTTGATCTTGTCAGGGCCGAGCCTAAAAAGGGCAGGCGATATGGCCTGACGCGCCCTCCAAAGGTCTTTTGCCTCTTGTGCCGAACTGGCCACATGTACCTGATAAGCGCCACAGTTTTTGCAGATGTCGGTCAGATCACTGATGGCAGTCTCAACAGCAGACAGGCTTCCGTCCACCTCTATCAGGAGCATGGCACCAGCGTCCACAGGGAGCCCCAAGTTGAGATAGTCCTCAACGCATCTTATGGCAGCTTGATCCATGTACTCGACTGTCCTGGGTACAACCCCTGAGCGAATGATCTCACAAACCGTCCTTACAGCGTCCTGGATCCGGGAAAAGACGACACTCAGTGTGCGAACCACCTCAGGGAAAGGAAACAACCGCAGCACGATTTTCGTAATAACCCCCAGAGTACCTTCTGAACCAACCATGAGCCGGGTCAAATCATAACCCACCACACCCTTGGCTGTACGCACGCCGGTCCTAATGATCTCTCCGCTGGGAAGCACTACCTCAAGGCCCAGGACATAATCGCGCGTCACACCATACTTGACGGCACGGGGGCCGCCCGCACACTCAGCGACATTCCCCCCCAACGTACAGTATGAGGCACTTGATGGATCAGGTGGATAGAAAAGCCCTTTTCCCTCCACTACTTCCTGAAAATGGCCTGTAATGACGCCAGGCTCTACCTCTGCTACAAGATTGTCGGTATCAATGGTCAGGATGCGACTGAAACGGGTCATGACCATGACCAGCCCGCCCTGGACTGCAAGTGCCCCACCGGTCATCCCTGTACCGGCACCCCGGGGAACCACAAAAAAGCGATGCTCATTAGCCAGTCTCAGGATATCTGAGACTTCATCTGTATTTGCCGGAAAGGCCACAGCGTCTGGGCGGCAGTGACGGTTCGTGGCATCGTAGGCATAACATAGCAGGTCTTCTACCGCGGTCGTGACGTGCTCTCGGCCAACGATCGCCTCGATCTTGGGTATGATTGACGTCAAAGATTGCCTGATTCCAGCCTCCTGCAAAGGAACTCCACCTGTTTCTGTACAGGCCCCTGTTCTCGAATGTGCCTTTCAACTGTCCCGATGGCATGAAGGGTGGTGGCATGGTAGCGATTGAAGCTCCGGCCAATTGCCTGGAAAGACTGGCTTGTGTAGCGGCGGGCCAAGTACATGGCAATCTGTCTGGGTTGGGCAATCCTCCGCTTGCGGGAGCGGGACAGGAGTTCCTCCATGCTGATCTTGCAATATTTGCAAACGAGTTTTTGAATGCTCTCTACAGTGATTTCCTGAGATCGTCGCGCAATATTCCTGACAACGCTTTCAGCCAGTTGAAGGTCTGCGGGCACCTCAAGTAGCGAAGCCTTGGCTGCAACTCCGATGAGACCGCTTTCCAGTTGTCTTACATTCTCGGTGAGCTCGCTGGCAAGGTAATGGACTACGTCTTGCGGAATCTCAAGGGATTTCAAGGATGCCTTTTTGTCGATAATGCGCACACGAGTCTCGTAATCCGGTGATTCTATACCGGATATGATACCGGAAGACATGCGCGACGCGAGCTTTCCATCCATCTTGGGAATGTCATTAGGCAGATGACTACTTGTAAAAATAAGCTTTTTTCCTGCCGCAAGGAGAGCATCAAGGGTGTAACCCAACTCGTGCTGGGTTTTCTCCTTGCCACTTAAGAACTGCACGTCTTCGAGAAGCAGCATGTCGCATTGCCTCCGATACTTCTCTTTGAACTGTTCAATACTGTCATGCCGGAGTGCGTAAACCATGGCATTAGTAAAATCCTCTGCCGTCATGTAGCAAACGCGCATAGTAGAATTCTGATGCAAGATGTGATTCCCTATGGCCTGGGAAAGATGACTCTTGCCAAGACCTGTCTTTGACAAAAGAAAGAGGGTATTGTGGTAGCCATTTTCTCCGCCTGCCAACGCCAGAGCTGCTTTATACGCAAAATCGTTGCACATCCCCACAACAAATTGATCGAAGGTAAAGTTCTTGCGAAAAAGAGACGGCGCATGTTGCCGGTGTGTGACATTGGGAAGAAGAAGCTGCTCTGCGCCCGGATGGCGGTCACCGTTCTCCTCCTTCCCATTAGATGCCTCCAGGGTGATCCGGCACGGTCTCTGAAAGGCCCTATCAACCTCGGCCTTGATCAAGTCGATATAATGATTAGTGACCCACTTCCTGGCAAAGGTGCTGGGACACCCCAACACGACCTCATCGTCCCGACGGTCTTTACACCGCAGAGGTTCAATCCAGACCATGAAAGCGTGGTGTGACATCTTTTTGTGGATTTGGGTTTTAACCTGATCCCAGGCAGATTGCATGTTTCCACCTTACATTGTATTTTGGATTTTAGATTTGGCGCAGGGTTGCGGCTGACGCCTTGAAAAGATGCACTTCGTGTCGGATTTGCGGCTTACGCCTTGACACGAAGTCCTGCCGCGGGCGGGGTAAACCCGCCCCTACATAACGTAGGGTCGGCCCGCCCTGGCGCGACAGGAAAAGAGGCCCCGCAGTCTTTCAACATCCCGGTCTGGGCCAGGGCTTTATGCCGACCGCTTGATTCCAGTCTGGGCCAGAGTTAACTCAAAGAATTCAATAAACCCCACAAACTCTATCAGACACTGCCAATCTGTAGGGGTCCCTTAACGGTGCATGGATTGTGAAAAAAAGTGCAAAAATACTGGATTCTGATCAGATATCAGAGAAAAACAATTCTCTATTTTGTAAGGTGTGGAGCTTTTAAAACATCGCTGATGGGTTGTCAAACCGAAAGGTCTGGAGTCTTGATTAGTTCGTGAAATACTTTTCAACAGTTCATAACTCCTTAATATGATTATATTCTGGGGGAAGGTCCGCTCAAAAGCTCTGCAATTCGGTCTTTCCTTAAACCGGTATTTTGTTTTAGTATTTTAAAGCCTTGGCCGATTTCACGGTCACTTTTCAACACCCCCTTGTTCTCGAAAAAGCTGGGATTTGCTCCCGTTTGCTTCGATTTTCTTGAAAATGTGACCGTCATCCCATTTTGCGCATAACAATTTGTTTTTACGACGATAAAAAATTCATGACAGAAATCCCGGGCACTCAACAGGACTCAGAGCCCAGGGGACCACACGGATTTGACTTTTGCGGGCGAAACGCCTAAATGGTTTAAGACCTAAAGTGATCGGTTCCAGGTTCAGGGTTCAAGGTTCAAAGGTCTTTGAACCTATGAACTTTGAACGGTGAACTTTCTTTATTGACGCGTCATCCTTTTGTTAACAGCCAGTTAGGGCTCTTCAACCGGGAACCGTGAACGTTGAACCGCTTAACCCAGGTAAGAAGTGGTGCATAAAACCCGACAAACTCAACAAACTGAACAAAGGTGAAAGTGATAACAAAATTTCCCATCATAGGTATCACAATGGGGGATCCTGTCGGGATCGGGCCCGAAATCATCTTAAAAGTGCTTGTCGAAAAGTCGGTTTATGAGACGTGCCGTCCCTTGGTTCTGGGCGATGTAGCGGTGATGACGGCTACAAACCAGCGGCTAAGAACGGGCCTCAGGATTCGCCCTGTGGATGCCCCTGAAGCCGGCCTATACCAATCCGGTAGTATCGATGTGATAGGGCTCTCTCACCTGGATTACGGTCAGCTTCAATACGGGCACCCTACCCAAGAGACCGGCCGCGCCATGGTGGCCTACGTAACTCGGGGTATCGACTGGGCCATGAAAGGGCGCATTCATGGCCTGGCCACCTGTCCCATCAATAAGCTGGCCATGCATATGGCAGGGATCGACTTTGATGGCCATACCGAACTCCTGGCGCAGCGTACCAAGACATCAGAGTATGTCATGATGCTGGCCGGAAGCAGGCTCCGGGTGGCCCTGGCAACCATCCACCTTCCCCTGGCCCGGGTCCCCGAAAAACTCACGACCGAAGTGGTCTTTAAAACGATTCGTATTACTGAAGAGGCCCTCAGGAACTCTTTTGGTATTCCGAGGCCGAAACTCGCAGTGGCAGCCCTGAACCCGCACGCAGGGGAAAATGGCTTGTTTGGAGATGAAGAGACCCGTGTCATCTCCCCAGCCCTCCGCCGGGCCGCTGAGGCAGGAATTCATGTATCTGGCCCTTATCCAGCAGATACCCTGTTCTATTGGGCCCTAAAGGGCAGGTGGGATGCAGTGATTGCCATGTACCATGACCAGGGCCTCATTCCCTTTAAGATGGTCCATTTTCCCGATGGGGTGAATACCACCTTGGGTCTGCCCATAGTGCGGACATCTGTCGATCATGGCACGGCCTATGATATTGCAGGCGCAGGCAAAGCCAATCCGGGTAGCCTTGTGGCTGCGATACAAATGGCTGCCCAGCATGCTATGCACAGGGCACAGGGCAGAGGGCGGAGGGCAGAGGGCAAACTGCAGTAATACTCCATCATGCTCTATTCTCTATTCTCTATTCTCTATTCTCTATTCTCTATGCCCTACGCGGTATGGCTGACGGGAAGTTCCACCCTGAAAGTGGCGCCCCTTTGGGAATTATTCTGGGCAAAGATATTTCCGTTGTGCCGGCGAACAATTTCATAGGAGATGTACAGGCCCAGGCCGGTCCCTTTTCCCACATCCTTGGTCGTAAAGAAAGGCTTGAAGATATCCTTCATCACTTCTTCGGAGATTCCAGGGCCATTGTCCTCACATTCAAAGATGACCATCGCTCTGTGCTCGTCGTACCGGGTCTTCAGCACGATTTTCCCTTGACCACTGTCCACCGCGTGGATGGCATTGCTTATAATATTCAGACAGACCTGCCCCAGGTTGGCAAAATTTCCCCTGATCTCCGGAAGGCCGTCTTCGCAAGCCTCAATAATCTCAATCCCCGTGCGCTTGTACTGGTTGTGAAGAACTTTCAGCGCATCTTTGCACACGTCATTTACTGCCACAGGTTCGGAGTATTCGTCGGTCTGACGGGAAATTCCAAGAAGGCTTGACACAATATCTTTTGTCCGATTCAATTCTTTTAAGCTAAATTTAAGATCGTCAATCAACTCCTCTGTTTCTTCAGCGTCCCCTTCTGATCCGACAACCTGGTTAGCGGGCATCTCTTCCATGGTCTCTACGGCTGACTGGACCAGGCTGTAGACACTGGCGAGGGGGTTGTTCAGTTCGTGTGCAACTCCTGCCACGAGCGCACCCACAGCAGCCAGGCTCTCGGATCTGACCAGTAAATCTTGCGTCTTTTCCTTCTCCTCCAGGGCCCTTTTGAGTTCTTGAGTCCGCCCTTCCACCATCTTCTCGAGGTTTCTGTTCAAGTTTTCAATCAACTGATACGCCTTGGCATTCTCGATGGAGATAGCGCACTGGTTTGCCAGGGTATGCAGGAGTTCTAAATCCTCTGACGTGAAAAGGTCCCCTGATTTCTTGTTTCCTAGAACAAGGAGCCCATTGATCTCCCCCTTGAGGACCATGGGTATGACAACAGTCCCGCCCAGCCTGCCAAAATCTTCCTTCAGAAGAGACGGATCATCATGGGACTCCGACCATTCCTCAAGATTGTATAGGGTTACTTCCCTCTTGCGGCGACTCATTTCCTGAATAAGGAGACTCGACTTGCTGATCGATAGTCCCTTTGCATCCAAGAGAGCACCCTTTTGACGATGGACCTGAAACTGCTCCCCTCCTTTACCCATGAGCATCACATAGCCCCAATCAAGATGCATGGCCTCAGTAAGGGTCCAGAGGGTTTTGTCCATGATCTCCTCCAGGTTCAGCATGGAGGCCATGGCATCACTCAACGCCGCCAGGGTCTTTTGATAGTCGTACTTGCCTTTGAAGAGTAGGCGATCAATGACAAGTTGCACCCGCTTTTTCAAGGGGTCAAACACAAAGACGATCACAACAAAAAAGAAGATCGAAAAAAAGATGGACCCTGTCTGACCCATTCCCTTGAAGACCCGGTTGAACAAAATGATCATCAGGGCGTAAAACCCTGTGAGCATGCCTGTAAGCATGGAGTAAATAAGGCCCTTTTGAACCACGAAGCCAATGTCCAACAAATCGTGCTTCAATATAGCAAAGCCCAGAAGAAGGAGGGGGATGAAAGCTAAGTTTCCCAATGGATAAAAGCCGATGCCGACCAAGGGCAAAAAGTTGAAATGGGCCATGAGGGCAGCGCCCCCCAGACCCGACATGATGTATTTGGTTTTGTTTTTTAGATCCGGGTCTTTCTCCTGCCTCAGGCTATGAAAAAGAAGATAAAGACAATAGAGGGTGTTTGTGATGCTGGCAGCCCCAAACACATATATCAAGGGCCCTCCCTTGGCATAATACCCGAAAAAATATTGTTTCACCCCTTCCAGGTAATAGTCCCCTTGAGAAAGGAGGCTCAGGCACCCACTGAATGCGTAGGCAAGGCCAATTAACCATTTTCGCCTGGCTATTCCCAGGAAAGTATGAGTGAAGTGTAGGTAGACAGGGATAAAAAAGACAACGAACATGTGATCTATACGGCTGCTCCGTAAGGCCAGATCAGGATCGGTAACTATTGAGGCAAAAGCCTTCTCGAGGCTTAAAAGTCCCCCCAGAAGACAAATACCTGCAAAAAGCAGATTCACCTTCCGGCCCTTCCCCTTGACCAGAGCCAGGCCCGCCAAGGCAAACAAGGTCAAAAAACTGACAAAGGGTGGTACAACCCAGAAATTGAGTTCAATCGGCATTGGTTTTTCTATTCCGTTCAAGCAAATTGCTCACTTGCGAAAACGGAGCCTGTAAAGACCAATCACATAGACTTCGTCCTGGGCTCGCAAGGTGTGAGAACTTCTCTCAATTTCGAAATCGCGCCTCAGCATATCGAAAAACCTCAAGGGTGATTTTCTTCTGACATCCCCGGCCAGGAAAATGGTTCCGCCGGGCAACAGCAAGCTTTTAAACACGTGCATAAGGGGCTCGAAGAGATCCTCCTTATAAATTACCTCTGATCCGATAATGTAGTCGTACTGATTGGCAACGGTCGGCCGGGTCCAGTCCAAAAGGGCAAACTCGATATTTTCCAGACCGTTTAACGTAGCGTTCGCCCGGGCAAACTTGATGGCGTCCTCATTATGGTCCGTGATTGTCATCTTGTGCCCAAAGGCTGCTGTAAAAATACCAGCCACCCCCATGCCGGCTCCCACCTCGAGCCATTCCTTGTTATCGTCCTGTGGAATGTGAGACAAGAAGTTGGCCAAAACAACAGAGGCCTCCCATATTTTCAGCCAGAAGGGAAATTCGGCCGAACCGCTTTCACCCAGGCAAACGCCATCAAGGGCACCTTCGATTTCGTTTGCCTGGAGAAATTTGAGCCTTTTGCCAGCCACGGCAATCTCTGTCGGGTAGGTATTGTATTGCCGATGGAGGGTTTTCAGGAGATCACTCTCTCCTTTTTGGCTTGTGCTATTCATGCGATTCAAAAGATTCTGGGCATCCTTCATTTTCGCCATAAAGTAGTTTACACTTTTTTTCACCACTCCAGGTTTGAGGTTTCAGGTTTCAGTGTTCAGGTTTCAGTGTTTTTTGTACCTGACACCTGAAACCTGACACCAAAAAGTACGAACAAAAGAACTTATCTCTTGGCGCCCGCATCCTTGATAAGTGTAAACCGAGGAATGAAGGATGCCAGATTCTGTTTACGATTTACGTCTGAGATATACTGCTTTCACCTTGTTTTTGGCTGACGCCTCTTTATCTCTTCTGTCATCGATCTTGATAGAAGTCACAACCCGAAGTGCCCCGACTTCAAAGGGCACCTCATGCATCTTCAATATAACCTCAAAGAGGTCTTTGAGAGCCCCCTCTATGATGGTGCCCATGCCATGTACTTCATAGGTGAGGTCAGAGTCCTCCAGGACCTTAAGGCACGCTGCAACATAGCTGCTTAGGCTGGTGGACTTAGTTCCGATAGGAATGATGCTAAATTCTGCAATGGCCACAAGATCCCCCTTTCATTTGCTTCTCTTATACTTTAAACGGGCATAGTAGGAGCTTTTTGATTCATGAACATGACCGTGCTCAATATGTTGCCAAATCCGAAATACGAAGCACGAAGCACGAAATACGAAACAATATCAAATTACCAAAATTCAAAAGAAATTACCTGCTCTATAGTTTTAAACATTATGAAATTTGAAAATTCGGATTTGTTTGCGGCTTACGCCTTGAAAACAGTACGGATTTCGATATTCGGATTTCGTATTTACTCAAACAATAGCTCAAACCTGATACTACACGGAATTTTTAAGAACCCCATTTATGGCGGCGTATAGTATAAACACACTCTCCGGCCCGAAAGGATATAGCGGCCATACAATGAGGGTCAAGGAAAAAGACCTTGAGATAACTAGTTTCTTGAGTTTGTTGTGTTTCTTGGGTTTGCCTGCCCTGTGGAGTAAGCTTTCCATCTTGCAGGATAAGGTTTTAAAGTTTATTATTCTTAAGTTACTCCGTCGTGAGAATGAAGCGGTCGGCATAAAGCCGACCCTACGTAAGGTAGGGGCGGGTTTACCCCGCCCGCGCCAGGACGGGCCAATTGCCGAGCGAAGCAGAGCTAAGAGCACAAACGGGAAACTGAAAGTAACCATGCCTTTAGACAAGATCGCCGTACGCGGCGCGCGCCAGCATAACCTCAAAAATATCGATCTCGACATCCCTCGAAATCGACTCGTCGTAATAACCGGTATTTCGGGCTCCGGCAAATCGACTCTGGCCTTTGATACGCTTTACGCTGAAGGGCAGAGACGATATGTCGAGTCACTTTCAGCTTATGCTCGCCAGTTTCTGGAGCAGATGGACAAACCGGATGTGGACAGCATCGAAGGCCTTGCCCCAGCCATCGCCATCGAGCAAAAGACAATCACCAAGAATCCCCGCTCTACGGTTGGCACCGTTACTGAGATCTACGATTATCTTCGACTCCTCTTTGCCCGCATCGGCCAACCCCATTGCCACAAATGCGGCCAACCCATTACATCCCAGACTACCCAAGAGATCGTGGATCGAGTCCTGGCCCTTAAGCCGGGTACCAAGGTCATTATCCTGTCTCCTGTGGTCACTGGTCAGAAGGGGACCCATCAAGGGCTGTTTCAAAGACTGCAAAAGGACGGCTTTGCTCGCGTCAGGGTGGATGGCAGGACGTTTGACCTGGATGAACCGGTTTCACTTGATAAGAACATAGAGCATAGCATAGAGGTCATGGTTGACCGTCTAATTGTTAAAGAATCAGTCCGGAATCGTTTGGCCGACTCTATCGAACTTGCCATGGGGGAGTCAGAAGGCCTGGTCACGGTGGACCTGTTGGAGGGCGAGCCACTCATCTTTAGTGAAAAGGCAGCCTGCATGCTTTGCGGTATCAGCTATCCGCCATTCTCTCCCGCCAGTTTCTCCTTTAATAGCCCCCAGGGGGCCTGCCCTGCCTGCAACGGCCTCGGCTCCATGATGGTCTTTGACCCCGACCTGATCGTGCCTGACCCTGCCCTTTCTCTAAGGGATGGTGCGATTATCCCGTGGGAAAATCGACATTCGGTCTACTTCTATCAGGTATTAGACGCCATCACCCGACACTTTCACATGAACATCCATACGCCCTTCGACGAATTTCCCGAAGCCCTCAGAGGGCTCCTCCTTTATGGATCCAAGGGCAAGGCTATCCCCTTTTATCTTGAACGGGACGGCAAACGCTATACCTACTCCAGACCCTTTGAGGGGGTTATTCCCAACCTTGAACGGCGTTATAGGGAAACCCGATCACACGAGGCCCGTGAAGGGATTGAGCGGTTTATGAACATGCGGCCATGTCCTGAGTGTCATGGTGCAAGGCTCAAACCAGAAAGCCTTGCAGTAAAGGTTGGCGGGGAATCCATCCACCAGGTGTGCAAACGTTCAGTCACTGACCTCCTTGACTTTTTTACGGCGATACATCTCGGCCCTCGAGACAGGGTCGTCGCAGATCCCATACTGAAAGAGATCACCGAAAGGCTCCTTTTTTTGACCCAGGTGGGACTAGGCTATTTGACGCTCCATCGGGCTTCGGCCACGCTTTCGGCCGGAGAGGGGCAGCGGATTCGCTTGGCCACCCAGATCGGTTCCAAGCTAACCGGCGTACTCTATGTCCTGGATGAACCCAGTATTGGGCTCCACCAGCGGGACAACGAGAAACTCCTTAGCACTCTCAAACAGATGCGTGATATAGGAAATACGGTTCTTGTGGTGGAGCATGACGCAGAAACAGTCCTTTCGGCTGACTATGTGATTGATATGGGGCCCGGAGCCGGGGCCGATGGCGGACACCTTGTATTTAATGGGCCACCCGAGGCTTTGCTTCACCACGAGACCTCTGTTACCGGTCAGTATCTGTCAGGTCGTAAAACCATACCGGTGCCTGCAAAGCGCCGTCCGATCAAAAACGGCCACATGGCCGTGGAAGGGGCATCGGCCAACAACCTCAAAGATATTGTAGTTCGGTTCCCTTTGGGATGTTTTGTATGCGTCACCGGGGTGTCGGGCTCGGGCAAATCGACCCTGGTCGTTGAAACGCTGTATCGATCTCTGACTCGTCGCTTCTATCATTCCAGGAAAGCCGTGGGAAAATACAGGCGACTGACCGGCCTTGAAAAGATAGATGGTGTCATCAATGTAGACCAGTCCCCGATCGGACGAACTCCACGTTCTAATCCAGTCACCTACACTGGTGTGTTTGCCGACATCCGGGACCTGTTCTCCAGAACCCCGGAGGCCAGGGCACGCGGATATAAACCTGGACGCTTCAGCTTCAACGTGAAAGGAGGACGGTGCGAGGCGTGTCGCGGGGATGGAATTATCAAGATCGAGATGCACTTTCTCCCTGATGTCTACGTGACGTGCGATGTATGTCAGGGAAAGCGATACAACCGGGAGACCCTCGATATCAGGTACAAGGGAAAGAATATCTCGGAGGTGCTGGACATGACCGTAGACCAGGCCCTCGACTTCTTTGGCAAGATCAAGAAGATAAGAACCAGGCTTCAGACGCTGGCAGATGTTGGTCTGGGCTACGTTCGCCTCGGACAACCAGCGACCACCCTTTCCGGCGGGGAGGCTCAGCGGGTCAAGTTATCAAAAGAGCTCGGCAAGCGGGCAACAGGGAGAACCGTTTATATCCTTGATGAGCCCACAACAGGACTCCATTTTGCCGACATCCAGAAACTCCTGGAGGTCTTAGATCGGCTTACGGATGCCGGCAATACCATCATCGTGATTGAGCACAACATGGATGTCATCAAGTCAGCCGATTACATCATCGACCTTGGGCCGGAAGGAGGAGATAAGGGCGGTCACCTAGTGGGGTGTGGTACACCTGAAAAGATTGCCCAACTTCCGGCATCGCACACCGGCAGGTTCCTAAGCAAGGCGCTGAGGCGGTTTTGAACGGGTACGCTGGCGCCGTGACCTTTGTGAGGTGATCCTGTAACGGAGGACATTCAACCTGAGGCTAAAATCCACATTCTCGACAAAGACATTAGCCGGGCACCGGAGCTGGGTGGGTGCAAAATTCAGGATCCCGCAAACGCCGGCCCTTACCAGCATGTCCGCAGCCTTCTGAGCCCATGCCGGCATTACGGCAATTACACCGATCTCTATGCCCTTTTCCTTGACCAGACGATTCATGGCCTGCAAGGGTGCGACCTCTACGTCCCCAATTTTCATGCCGATTCTCTTTGGCTTTTTGTCGAATGCTGCCACAAAGGTGTAGCCGTGACTCTCAAACTGGGCATGCCTTAACAGGGCACAGCCAAGATTTCCTACCCCCACCAAGCCCAAACGCCATTCTCTGTCCAGGCCGAGGATCTTTCTAATCTCAAACAGAAGTTCTTTCACATAATAGCCGACGCCCCTAACCCCGAATTGACCAAAGTAGGCGAGATCCTTCCGGATCTGTGCGGGATTAATGCCGCAGATGTCGGCCAGGCGCACAGACGAGACCACTTCTACGCCCTTCTCGTCTAACAGCTCAAGACTTCTTGCATAAAGCGATAAGCGGGTGATTGAGACTGAAGGGATCTTCGCAGATTTCATAGTGGCAATTCTTCAGTCCATACGTATGAAAATTGCGTGAATCCCGTGGGTAGGCTTTGTAAGAAAGGGCTCAAAGCAAAGTAAGAAAGAGACAGGGTTGCCCACCGCCTGCAGCAGGCGGGGCAACGGCAACCCTGTCGTCTTTTCTCAATCAATTAATGAGCAACTTTTGCAAACAGATCTGCAATCGCTGAAGACTGCGGATGTGCGTAGATAAGGATCAGGGCAATAACCAGGGCATAGATACACAGGGACTCAACCATGGCCAGACCAATCAGCATGGTCACGGTTACCTTGCCCGATGCCTCAGGGTTCCTGGCAATACCTTCAACCGCACCCCTGATTGCATAGCCCTGGCCGATACCGGTTCCAAAGGATGAGATGCCAATACCGATACCTGCAGCAAATACGGATACCGTAAAGTACTTCAGACCGGCAATGGCTGCCTCGTCACCCGCAGCATAGGCTACTGTGGAAAGGGCAAGCAGGAAAAACGCGGACCCCAGAGTGGAAAACGACAGCTTCTTAAACATAGACTCTCCCTCCTTTACTTTAAGATGTTTATATCAATGGGCTTCTTCCATTGCACCAGCAAAATACATAGTGGAAAGCAAAAAGAACACAAATGCCTGAACTAAGCACACAAAGATACCAAGGGCCATGATGGGGAGCGGGGCAAAAAAAGCACCCGCCAGCATAAAAAGAATAGCCAAAACCAGCTCGTGGCCCGCCATGTTTCCAAAAAGACGGATGGTGAGCGACAGGATCCGGGCTGCATGGCCGATCAGTTCAATCGGCAATATGATGGGTATCATCCACCATACGGGCCCCATAAAGTGCTTGATGTACTTGGGCCCGTGATACATTACGCCAATCACATGGGTGAAGGGGACCACAACAAGAGCGCAAGACAGGGTCGTATTAACACTAGCAGTGGGCGGGAAGAATCCCGGAACCAGGCCTATTAGATTGCAGACAAAGATATAGATAAAGACTGTGGCAAGAATCGGAAAGAAGCGACGGCCCTCCTCTCCTGTAATGTCTACAACGAATTCTTCCATACCTCCGATTATAAGCTCGAAAACATTTTGCCCCTTGGTAGGGATCATGCTGATCCCCTTGGCGGCAAGAAGCGCAAATACTATCAGGAGAAGCATTACAAACCACGAATAGATCACGTGGGGATAGTGGTGGGCGAAATGTTCCAGGCCAATAGCGTCAAATAGTGAGACTAAAAAAAGAATTGGATGTTCCATATCACGCCGCCTCCTTGAAAATGATTTTCCTTATTTCATTAACTGTTGCTATGAAGATGCTCGTAACCACGACGGAAAGGCCGATGATTAGTCCCAGGGGATTTACATAATGGTCTGCTATGAGTACATATATAATCAAAGCACTGGCCAGGAAACGGATATAGTATTTGCCCAGAACCACCCTGGGTTTGGCAAGATGTGGCGGAGTCAAAGCCTTTTTAAGGGACCGGTATAGAAGCTGAAAATTAATGGTTACGATGAGCCCGCCTGCCAGGATTCCCCAGGCAAAAGGCCCTGGTGCCAGGATGAAGCCGGAAATAGTCACCGTACAGAAAAGGATCCAGTTCGTCAGTGTGATAAATCTGAGCAGTCTCCTTTCTATACGCACAGCCTGAGGTCTTTCTCTTACAGTCTCTGGCTCTTTTTCATGGCCAGGTATATATTGCGAAATCCAGCAATGATGCCAAGACCAAGAAAGACAAGTGTGAGCAACGGAGAGGTATTATACCGGGTATCCAGCCAGTATCCAATGGCCAGGCCGATTACTATAGCCAGGGCAATGGAAAAGCTCAAGCTGCTGTAATACCATAGCTCCCTGAACAGTTTCTTGGTCTCTTTTTTCATGACAAAGAGCGCTTACCCAAAAGGCCGTGCAGTGCAACATATCCGGCTTCTGAGGAATAAAGCGCTTCCTACCATATCATGGTTTACAAGTCAATCCCTAAATTCTTAAAGCACCAAAAACCTCTCTGGCTGCCAGGATCGTCGCCTGGATGTCCCCTTCACTGTGGGCACTTGAGACGAAAAGAGCCTCGTATTGAGATGGGGCCAGGTAGATGCCCCGTTCCAGCATCCCTTTGAAATATTTGGCAAACATCGTCAGGTCACTTGTCTGGGCTTCGGCAAAGTTTGAAACACGCTTTTCAGTGAAAAAGAGCCCCAGCATAGAACCGACACGATTGATCACTGCAGGCAGTCGCGCCTTGTCAATAGCCTCCCTGAGCCCTGCCTCCAGCATGGCTGATCGGGTTTCCAGGGTTTCATAGAACTCGGGCTGCTGCAGACATTTCAACGTGGCGATTCCAGCTGCCATGGCCAGCGGGTTGCCGGAAAGGGTCCCGGCCTGATAGACCGGGCCCTCAGGGGCAATTTTCTTCATGATCTCTTCCCTTCCGCCGTATGCCCCTACCGGGAGTCCGCCCCCAATGACCTTACCCATGCAGGTGAGATCCGGCACGAGATCGTAGAGGGCCTGAGCACCACCATAAGCTACGCGGAAACCTGTCATGACCTCATCAAATATGAGAATGATCCCGTGGTCCTGTGTCAAGGCCCTCAAGGTCTCTAAGAACCCGGGCTCAGGCGGAACAAGCCCCATGTTTCCTGCTACAGGTTCAACAATAACGGCCGCAATGTTGTCGCCCTCTTTTGAAACTACGTCGGTTACTCGCTCTGCGTCGTTGTATGGAAAGGAAAGGGTGTTTTGCACTAACGCCTCAGGGACACCAGGGCTACCGGGAATACCCAGCGTCGCCACCCCGGAGCCTGCTGCTACCAGGAGGGTATCGGCGTGGCCGTGATAGCAACCGTCGAACTTAATCAGCAAGTCCCTCCCCGTGACGCCCCGTGCCAGGCGAATGGCGCTCATGGTGGCCTCGGTGCCAGAGTTGACCATCCGGACCATCTCTACCGATGGAACCGCTTCAATGACCATCTCGGCCAGTTCTGTCTCAAGTTCTGTGGGAGCTCCAAAGCTGGTTCCTCGCTCCATCACCTCTTGGATAGCCGATATCACATCAGGATGGCGGTGCCCCAGGATCATGGGGCCCCAGGAACCGATGTAGTCTATATAGGCATTGCCATCGGCATCGAACACCCTGGAGCCCTCGGCTCGGTGGATAAAGACAGGTTTCGCGCCCACTGAACGGCAAGCGCGCACAGGACTGTTCACACCACCAGGTATGACCTTTTGGGCCTGTACAAATAGTTTTTCAGAGACGTACTGCTTCATCTACAACAATCCCTCCCCCCTTGCTCTATTTCAATTCTTCCTTTATTTGTTGCCCTGGTAAAAATCAAGTTATAAAATCGCTTCGCGATTTTATTCTTTGCTTTTTGCCTTCACCGCTTTGCGCTTTTCACGGGCCTAACGGGCTAAACCGGCAAAACGGGCTAAACCGGCTCAACCATCAGGCAAGCACAAATCTGGCATCACCAAGAAGACATAATTTCAATTAGTTCACGCAAATTCCGAGACGCAATTAAAGTTAAGCCTATCTTTTGTCGATCTTTAAGAATAACCATGAGACTCCATTCACCTTCAAAGATCGATTCATCTCACAGCTCATCGTCCAGGCCGATGGATGAGTACCCCGAGGACTCCATACAAAAAATAGCCGTCCTTTTTACCGATATAGTCGGTTCTACCAACTTCTTTAAGTCCCACGGTGATCTGGCTGGTCGGCAAATGCTCCAGGTGCATCAGGACATCGCTTCAGGATGTATAACCGAACACGGCGGCGTTCTGGTTAAGATCCTGGGCGATTCTGTTATGGCCTATTTTCTTAATACCAAAGAGACCCTGAAGTCGGCCATAAAAATACAGCAAAAACTAAAGATACATAATCGGAAAAGAGATCTACAAGATCAGATTCATATCAAAATCGGCATTCATTTTGGCGACGGTATTATTGAAACCAACGACATATTTGGTAATGTTGTGAATATAGCAGCCAAACTGACTTCTCTGGTAGATCGTGATCAGATTTACATATCTCAGGAAGTCTACGAGCTGGCTGATGATTTGTCTGAGGTTCGTTTCGAATTGGTTGACCTTTCGGGCAAAAAGGATATTCCCAGGGGACTTACCGCCTACAGGGTGATATGGGAAGAAGCTGTCAGGTTCGACCCTGTCGTGAAAACTCTACTCTATTTCAAACCTATCTGGAACATTGCCAATGATGACTTTGCCAGGATATGGAATCGCCTGCTTGCGGAAAAGGACAATTTCTGGAGTGGCGAGATCGAGAAGGAAAGTACCCTTTCGGATAGGTCTGTTGCTTTGATTGTAAATGAAGTTCCGTCAGCCCTGGCCATAGCCAAGAATGTCATGGCGTTTATCGGAAAGAACTTATGGCACGATACCGATCCTTCAATCCTTCCAATCCAGACAATCATCGATTCGGGGCCTTATCTCAGGGCCGACAGGATAGTCACGGAAGGTCTTGAAGTCAACTGGGAAGAAATCGATCCAGGCGAGATCTACGTTTCGGCCTCTGCCCGTAAGCTGATAAAAAATGAGGGCCTTTTTTGCGTTATCTCCGAGTCCGATACAAATCGACCCAGGTCCTTCTATAAGCTTATCCTCCAAGAAGACCGGGAAAAGAGTGGGCCATATCTCTTTTTTTACCAGAATGCTCTGACTCAGGGCAACAATCCACCTTGTTACTATTGCGGCGACAAAAAACACCTGACGACAAACTGCCCCACTAAGCACCTGCCCCAGACAACCCGGGCTTTGGAGAAGCTGGGATACCTTTCCTTTGATACAATTAACAGGCTTTTCTTGAATTACATCGCCGGAACAAGACCAAATGCAGAACCAGGTGAAGAGCCCAAAATTGATACTGACGGGTCAACCCCTTTAGCTTATAATGGATTTTGCGAACTCAAGAGGATCTTTCAACTCCGTTTTTTCACAAACATCTGGGATGCCACAGACGAGACCTGGAACAATATCAAGAAAACCAGTACTGAGGAAGATAAAGGTGGCTTTCTCTGGATAGCCTTAGATTGTCTGCGGGTCTCGAATCTTGCCCAGGCTGAAGCCTTTTTGGAATCCTCTCTGGCAAAATACCCAAAGGATTACAGGCCCTATTGCGCCATGGGATTTTTGAATGTGGAAAAGAATGACTTTCTGGGGGCAGAGTACTATTTTGATAAAGCCCTGGAGTATGCCAAGACCAAACCACAGAGGATCTTCCTTCTTCTCTTACTTTCTCGCCTTTACGACGTGAACGATCGTCCTTTCAAGGCTGGTGAAAAGATAAGAGAAATTTTCTTCATTAATTCTCATTGCGAAGACGCGAGATATCAAGACATCATATTCAAATTCAGGGAAGAAAAAAACTCTGATGCCCTTAGCCGACTAATCAAGCTTATTCAACAAGACAGGGAATTTTATGTCAATGCCTTGATTGATCCCGATCTTGCGCCTTTCAGCAAGATAATTCACGCTGAACTCAAAGATCTTTTTGAACAGGCCAAAGACGGGGCTATGCAAATTTTCAACAAAGCAAAAAACGAATTGAATAAATTAGAAGACCTGGTGGGTGAAAAAGAAATCAAAGAAGCCCAATCCCTGTGGTTGAAGATCAGAGAATTACCAAAAGCTGACAGTTACTTCGCTTATCTTGACATTATTCACTATGGCGGATCTATCCTTGCCATCGGCCGCGGAAGCATAGAAAAACGCAGAGGAAACCTCTTAGAAGTTCTTTATGTCTTAAATAGCCGTGTTGAGAAATACCTTACCTTTGTCAGCAATTATCCTTATCAAAACTTAATCGATGCTCTTTATCAACAGTTAAGACTTCTTCAGACAAAGATTGACCAAACCCGGGACATGGCTAGATCTGATGTTCCTGGCGAATTCAAGGAGGCTCTTGCCCGGCCTGAAGAACTCTCTGCTGAATTGGATCAAATTGAATCGAAGTTGAAAAGACTGGAGACTATCCATCTGGTAATTCTGTTTTTCACCAGGTTTTTGAAGAAAGCCCTGATTTTTCAATCGGCCGTTGTCTTTTTCGCCATTATTGTTTTCCCAATTACGATCTACTACCTGAATTTGGTCCTGCAAAAACATGGAATGTCCTCTATTCTTAACATCTGGTCTTATCAAAAGGGGATTATTGTTTTTGGGGCGATACCCGCTTTATTGTTGGCCATTCTTAAAACCATCAAAAGCCTGCATAAAAAATAATGACGGAGTGTTGGAGTATTGATCGACTGCCACAGGTGCAAGCACTATTACGTCACGTGGGATAAGCACTTTCCTCACGGATGCCGTGCCATGAAATTTAAATCCAAGGAATTGCCGTCTCGCGTAGTGGTAAGAAGCTCGGGTATCCCCTGCCTGTTGTTCGAGGCCAAGGACAGAGGAGGCAAGATGGGTAGCCCCGGCCACACCGTTGGTTGATCGACAAGCGATTTCAGTAGGCGTTCCCAGGTTCAGGGTTCACCGTTCAGAGGTCAGAGATCAGAAGTCAGAAGTCAGAAGTCAGAAGTCAGAAGTCAGACCTCCGATCTCTGATCTCTGACCTCTATTCTTTTAAATGTAGTCGCCACGCTGGAACTTAAGGGCTTCAACGCTGGCTGTGACAGCTATCTCATTGACAATCTCGGCAAGTTCATCATTTTGGGCCACATTGTTCCCAGATTGCACCTTTAAGCCTTTGAGTTCCTGCTCTATTCGGGTCACAATCGGTTCAATCCCCTTCAAGGTCATCCGGGGGTTGCTCAAGGCCTGTGAGTATTCTTCCAGCAAATCAAGGATATCATAAGCGTGTTGCAAGACTAAGTGGTCCGCGTGTCCACGGTCCCATAGGGGAGGGATCTCTACCCTTCTTACGGGAGAAACCTCGTCTCCGGCACGTTCTTCATGGACAACGCTATCCATAGCATCATTCAAAATCCGGTCAAATCTCTTGTCATCCCCCACCTTCCGACCTGTAGAAAGCTGTTTTGCGTGGGTATACCCCTTGACTTCATCGATATTCATGGCAACACCCCAATGTATTTCGCATAATTGTTAATGAGCACATTAAAGGCATTCAGAACCTTGGTACGAACATCTTCTTTAATCCGAGAATCGACTCTCAGCGTCGAGTCCACAGAATGCCTGAGATCCTGAAGGAATTGCCTATTAAGATTAACATCACCTGCTTCAAGCAAAGACTGTCTTCGGACCAGACTATCAAGTATGATCTTCAGATACACAATCTCATCTCCGTGTTTGGCTGCATGAGTAACCTTTTCACCAAACATCTTATGTCTCCCTAATACATTCTGTCGATACTATCACTTAGTAAGCATTGCAGTTCTTAGGCGCTTAATGGTGAAATTCGTGTTCTTTGTGGCACAAAATCACAAAGACAATCTGTCCGGGTTAGGTTCCGATCAATTCGCAAAAAGGTATATGCATTCATTATGCCTAAAAAGGGGGAAACGGTAGAAAAGTTTTAGCATAAATGTGGATATCAAACTATTTTAATGAGTTAGCCACCAGCCCTAAACTGCATATCCACTACACGGATCAACGGAGTTAGGTCAATAAGGTGAAAAAATTTCCTACTAAGTGGAAAAGTTTTTTTGATAACAACCCATAATGCCCCCCTGAGATGTTGGTGGTATTTTGAGACAAGAAGGACATTACAATGCTCAGACATGACATAGCTTGCTCCAATCTCACTGTCGGGGTTGCAAGCGTATCTTCTCAATAACTTCGGGTAATACACCTGGATTCCCGCCTTCGCGGGAATGACGAATGTAATAAATCCCCCGTCATGCCCGCGAAAGCGGGCATCCAGCAAGCTGGCTCATAATAAACATACCCGAACTTTTTGAGAAGTTACTTGCAAGCAAGCAAAGATAGTGATATGTTAAATAAATAGGGAATGCGGATTTATGCCATTAGAAAAGAACCAAGTACATTCCGCATTCTGTACTGTTTTCAAGGCGTGAGCCGCAAATCCGCATTCCGAAATGGTTGAGTGGGGATCAGCTGATCAAGATTTATGGTCAAACGGGCGGACTGAAGGCAAACCAGCTTCGCCGCCTCAACAATCTGTACCGTCGCAGAACCGCACCGGCCTTTGTCGTCTCGCCAGAACTCTCCAAGGCCATTAGCCAGCTCTCTTTTGAAATCCGCCGTCAGATCGGACTCCTGATCGACCGTCAAGGCTGGATAACCCATGTAATGGTCGGCAACCACCAAGCGATCGTGATCCCGAATCTTGAGAAATATCGATCTGGTGGGGGGCGCCTGAAAGGCCTCCGTTGTGTGCACACCCATCTCCAGCATGAACCCCTCACACAGGATGACCTCATGGATCTGGCGTTGCTCAAACTAGATCTGATGGCTGCCATTACCATAGATAAAGAGGGCCGGCCGGATTATATTCATGCTGCCCATCTTCTTACAGAAGGAATAAACGGGCAAAACTGGCAGATGCTTCCCCCTTTGCCACCGTGGGACCCTGACATTGATTGCCAGGCCCTGATTCGGTCTCTGGAATCGGAATTTGCCCGCAAGGCCCAGTCTCAGAAGGTCAAAAGGAAATGGGAACGGGCCCTGCTGGTGAGTGTGACCACGGCTCCCAGGCGCGTAGCCGAGGATTCCATGATTGAACTCCGTGAGCTTGCCGAATCCTCAAATATCGCCGTTGCAGACACGGTCATTCAACACCGGCAAAAGATAGGTCCCCGCTTCCTGATGGGAGAAGGCAAACTGAGCCAACTGGTTATCCTGGCCTTGCAGAAGGGGGCAGACCTTCTGATATTTGACCAGGAGCTAAACCCCTCTCAGGTTCGCTCTATTACCGATCTTACTGATATGAGGGTCATAGACCGAACCCAGCTGATCCTGGACATCTTTGCCCAGCGCGCGCGCAGCCGCGAAGGAAAAATCCAGGTGGAACTGGCCCAGCTCAAATACCTCCTTCCCCGGCTTGTAGGCAAGGGCACAGCTATGTCTCGACTCACCGGTGGTATTGGCGGCAGGGGCCCTGGCGAGACGAAACTTGAAGTCGACCGGCGGCGCGTTAGGGATCGGATAGGTCACCTTGAGAAGTTGCTCCGGGAAATTCAGAAACAGCGAGGACAGCGCAGGGCCAGGCGGAATAAAAGAGGGCTGCCAGTCATATCGATCATTGGATACACAAATGCAGGCAAGTCGACACTTCTTAATACGCTGACCAAAAGCTCAGTGCTGGCCGAGAGTCGTTTGTTTGCCACCCTGGACCCAACCAGCAAACGAAAAAAGTTTCCAAAAGACGTGGAAGTCATCATTACCGATACGGTCGGCTTTATCCGGCAACTCCCGGAAGAGTTGATAACAGCTTTCCGTGCCACCCTGGAAGAACTGGAGGACGCCAATTTGCTCTTGCACGTTATTGACATCAGCAATCCAAGATTTGCAGACCAGATTAAATCCGTAGAACGGATTCTTGAAAGCCTGCACCTGGATCGAATTCCTGTACTGAGGGTCCTGAACAAGCAGGATCGTGTGGGCCCAGTCACTGTGAAAAAGCTGACCCGCACCTTGGACGCTGTGGCCATCTCAGCCAATGATGAGCAGACACTGACCCCCCTCCTGGACCAAATGGAATTGCACATAAGGCGTATAATAAAGCGCAGCACTTGCGCCGCTCGGGTAGAGCCGCTTGTGGCCGTATCTTAAGCAGAAACTCTGAGAGGGGCTTGACAGGAAATAAGGGCTCTGTTATGAGGCAAATCAAGAACTTAAACCCTTGCCTTTTGGTAAGGGTTTTTTCCATAGAGAGACAAATAAGGCGCGAGTTTTGCAGGGCGTTACAAGGGGCTTCGTCCCAATTGGAGTGATGCAGTACTCCAACACTCCCTGTGAATGGCATAAATGGATTGCCACAAAAAATATATAATTTCCATTAGTTGTAGAATCTCCGAGGCGTTTAGAGAGGTAGTTATGAAGTCCTACCTGAAGACAACTGTCCTGATCCTTGTTGCTTATGCGGCCGCCGGATGCTCGAAAAATCTGCAAGGAGTCTCATCTCATAGACCAGGCCATGAATCAACCTCAGTCGTGTCGTCTCCAAACCATCTGAAAGAAGCAGCGTCCTCTGTTGCAGAGGATGGCGACAGTGAGCCAGCAGCAGCTTCTGTTGACGAAGGAGAAGGGGAAAGAACTAAGAACACCCAGCAAATCCTGGATGAGGCCCTGGAGTTCTGTCAGACCTCGCAGGATTTTTGGGGGCATGGCGATTTTGAAAATGCCATTGATGCTCTGGATCAGGCATATAACTTGATCTTGACGGCAGACATCAATGATAACCCCAAGTTGATTCAACAAAAAGAAGACATACGCTTCGTGATCTGCAAGCGGATGCTGGAAATCTATGCCTCTCGGTATATCGTGGCCACGGGCAACCATAATGCCATCCCCATGGTCATGAATCGGTACGTCGAAAAGGAAATCGAGCTGTTCAAAGGCCCGGAGCGCAAATTTTTTATGAGCTCTTACCAACGCTCAGGAAGATATCGGCCCGAGATTGTCAAGGCCCTGGAAGAAGCCGGACTCCCAAAGGAACTCTTCTGGCTTCCGCTCATTGAGAGCGGGTTCAAGGTCAAGGCCCTGTCCCGTGCTCGGGCGCTGGGGTTGTGGCAGTTCATACCTTCCACAGGCTACAAGTTCGGTCTCAAAAGGGACCAATGGGTAGATGAAAGGATGGATGTTACCAAGTCTACCCGTGCGGCCATTGCCTATCTTAAAGAACTCCATAACATATTTGGTGACTGGACTACTGTGCTGGCAGGATACAACTGCGGAGAGGGAAAGGTCCTCAGGGTTATACGAAATCAGAATATCAACTACCTGGACAACTTCTGGGATCTTTTTGAAAAGCTCCCATGGGAAACAGCGCGTTATGTGCCACGCTTCTTAGCAGCCCTTTTTATCATAAACGACCCGGAGAGATTTGGCTTCGACCTGAAAGGTCTTGACCCACCGCACTCGTATGAGAAGATCACGATTTCAAAGCAGATGCGGGTCAAAGATATTGCAAAGGTAATGGGCATCTCTGACAAAAGCCTTGAGGACCTCAACCCGGAACTGCGTCACAAGGCAACGCCTCCTGACTCTTATGAGCTAAAGGTACCGAAGGACAACGGTGCCCTTCTTGTTGCAAGGCTGGACGAAATCCCTGTGTGGACTCCACCCAAAAGGCTGTATGCCTATCACCGGGTTCGGCGGGGAGAAACGCTTTCGTACCTGGCCGCCCGCTACCGGACAAGTGTCCGCGCCATTGCATCTGCCAATAATCTCAGAAGGCAGGGTTTTATCAGGGTAGGACAGAGGCTAAAGATACCCTCAAGGGGCAGACGACCGGTCTACGCAGAGGCGAGGCAAACTGTCGATTCTGGTCAATCAGGATCTATTATCCACCGCGTCAAAAGAGGGGACTCCCTCTGGCTGTTGGCCCGGCGTTACAACACAAACACCAAGAAGATCATACGTCTCAACAACCTTAAGACCAACCGTCTGCACATTGGGCAGCGACTGGTTGTCCGTAAAGGAACAGATGCGGTGCAAACCGGTGCGGATACCAGGACATACCGGGTCAAGCGTGGGGACAGCCCTTATCAAATTGCCCGTAGCCACAACATGAAACTGGAACGACTTCTCCGCATCAATGACCTCACACCACGGAGCAAGATATACCCTGGACAGCAGCTTGCGGTGGAGATAAGATAGAAATAGCCCCCGTAGCTCAGTGGATAGAGCAAAGGATTCCTAATCCTTGCGCCGCGTGTTCGATTCACGCCGGGGGCACCAATGATTTCAAGGTGTTAGGTTAGTCAGCCGTATCTTCTCAATAACCTGAGCCGACAGGCGGTTAAATTTGAAAACGTCTGACTGTCTGAGCGCATTAGTGAGCCTTAAGAAAAAAGAGGCGGCTTTCTGATCCTTTCGTTAGCACATATGAATTTCAGTAACTTCTCAAAAAGTCCGGGTAACATTCCCGCTTTCGCGGGAATGACGATTGGCTGCAAGTCCCTGTCATTCCCGCGAAAGCGGGAATCCAGTGAATAGTCGCAAAACATGATTTGCCCCAACTTATTGAGAAGTTACGAATTTCAAGTCTAAGGACGCGTGTTTTAACGTCATCAATACTCTTTTTTCTTTAGGCTCACTTATAAGCGAGTTTCAGACGTTTTCAAATTTAATTGCCTGTCGGCGGGCTTGATTTCAGGTGACTTCCCCGAACCTATTGAAAAGTTACAATCAGCCTAAGCCCTTTTTCTGTTTCTCTCCTATCCTCATCGCCCTTGTCAAGAATGAAGACCCGACCCCTATTTTGACTCTTGGCCGAATATTACCTTAAAGAATATCACAGCTTTTTTCTTGTTCACCTGTGCCGATTTCTTATTGAATTCTTTTTAATCTGCATTATCTTTTGTTTAGAAAAAGATCTTTGACAATGTTGCCCCTGCTGTGTTCGTGATCACCGTAATTTCTCTGAAACAACACCCACGGTGTACGTAAACCTTAGCTTGCTTCGGTGTGCATGTTCTGTAACTCACAGAAAAGCCTAAAGAAGCAACAAGGTCTAAACTTTGAAATGGTTCTGGAGAGCTTCGTGACACGGCATATGGTGGGGGCAATTTCCACATATATTTTTCAACAGAAGTCTGGGGCCACCGGCGACATTTAGTCTCACCACGCCTATATTAACTATTAGGATGAGACGTAGACCCTGGCCCCGGATGTATTTTGTGAACCTATTGGAGCGAATCAAATAAAGGCTATACCTCAAGATAACGGTGGAAGACGTTTCAGGTTTGAGCGAAGACAGTTTTCTTACACCTTCCACATCCCAGAAAGACGAAGCGGCAAAGACCGAAGAAGTGGAACGGACAGGAGGAAAAGTAAAAGAATCCTTGTGCAAAGCTCCCAGGGGAATCCCACACACCGAGGGCGTTCCTTTTGATGGTCTGCATGTCCTGTGGCCCTGGTTTTTAACGCATTTTATCCAATCCGCTTTTTGCATCGATCACAGAAGAAGAGTTCATCGCCAGCTTCTCTCAGGGCAACAGGGCATCTCTTCAGAGTCGTCTCGCTCGCTCTCCCTCTCTTATTCTTGACACTTATCTCAAATTTACCTACACTTTTCTTGTTGGAGTTCCAATGCAAAACACCTGGCTGCTTGGCATTGTATGCTTTCGATGAAGGAGAAGGAAATACAGCGAAAAGCATCTTAGGTGAACCTCGCCCCTTTTGTATTCCTGCGAGTCGAAATGCTCTTGCTGCAACCGTGCTTAGTCTGCCACATAAGGATATGAGAATTGGATCTCTGTATGTAGCAGATTTTCTAAAGAATATCATTTTCTTTGTTCCTTTCGGTATTCTGCTCACAGTGATAATTTTAAGGAAATATGCCTTCAGCTATCTTGGCACCTTTCTGATAGTAACATTGACGGGTGGTCTCTTGGGTCCTGCAATTGAAGTTCTTCAACTCTTCCTTCCTACAAGAACCCCCGGAATGGCAGACATATTTGCTAATATTCTCGGCAGCGGACTTGGAATGTTAGTAACCTTTACACTGAAGCTGAAATGATAACGCTATTTTTTTCTCAGTTAGGCTTCGTGTCGCGCAGTGGGCGCGGAAGAGTATTCACAAAAAACCAACCTGGCGACTTGGGCGTGTTGTGGTTGCCCCTGGCCTCGCCCAGCTCAATCGACTATATGAAGCAAAGAAGGCGGTAGACGGCTGTCTCGAGATTATTCCCGCGCGATTTCCAGGCACTCCAAGCAGATGCTCGGCGTAAAGCGCTGGTACATTTCTCCTGGCCGCTCATTGGCGGTTTCATCATGCTTGCTATCTGTCTTAATTGAAATTCTCGAATAGTTATTATATGTATTCGACATTTCAATTCACCAAGAGGGGTTCATTCCAGATTGTAACCATTTTGTCACCACGACGTTCAAAAAAGACCTAACAGAACCTAACAAAATCTAAAGTTGAAAAATTGTCACAATCCAATGAAAAAACGGGGAAAACCCGATTGATAAAGGCTTTCCCCGCATCCTGACCAATTGCCCCGGAAACGATTCCTAATCCTTGCGCCGCGTATTCGATTCACGCCGGGGGCACCAAGTCCCACGATAGTCCCACACTTGGATCTGAAATGTAGGTATAATTCCCCGTTTCACCTAACTATCTTTCAATATTCGATATGAAAAGCATAGCATCCGAATTGAGCAGCCGCTGTAAACGGGCTGCTCCAACTTACCCCGCTTCAACTTCATATCGCGTCGACGATCTGAGGCAAAACTTCCCCAGCTTTTCCGCGAATCAATACATCACACATCTCGTCATATGGGGTCCCCCCCGATAGGTTGACAATAGTCAGAAAGGCACCGCCCTGCTTGGCATAGTTCGGCATCAGGGCGGCTGGTTGAACAAGCAGGGTCGAGCCCACAACCATAAAGGAGTCGCAGGTTCGAGACAGTTCAGTTGCTCTTTGCATTTCCCCTTCAGGCATGGCCTGGCCGAATGAAATGGTGTCCGGTTTCAAATAACCCCCGCATTTGCATTGCGGAGCCAAGTCCCCACGCTTTAAACGCTCTTGCGCTTCGTGTATAGAAGTCACGCTCCCACAACTCATGCAGCGTACTCGGCGGTTGCTGCCATGTAATTCGATGACTCTATCATCTGGAATACCGGATTCTTGGTGCAGACCGTCAATGTTTTGGGTGATGACTGCTTCAAGTAACCCCATCTCATAGAGTTTGAAGAGTGATATATGGGCCGGGTTGGGTCTGGCCTGCACAAGATCTTGGTAGAGTTCCGCCTTGCGCCGCCAGTATTCTACGCGAGCTTCTCTCGAGGACATGAATTCGTCAAAATAGACTGGCCGAAATTTGTCCCAGATACCCCCTTTACTACGGTAGTCAGGAATCCCGCTTTCGGTGGATATGCCAGCGCCCGTAAAAACAACGTTTTTGCCCGCTTCTCCAATTTTCTGCGCAATCAGTGAAATCTTGTTCTTTATCGTATTTGCCATGATTCGCCATGTCGAATTAGCGCAATGCGCAACACTTCACGATTCATCTCCATAACGGCCACTCCACGGGTTCCCAGGTGAAAGATTCCGAACTCCTTGACTTCGGCCAGAGGTGTGGCCCCACTGTCTTCCCAGATACTAATAATTCTATGGGCGCCCCGCTTTCCTTTGAATACTATGAATGAGCAACGCTACTCTCAGCGTACGAATGCCTTGTACACGGTACTCGATGAAACCATCGATGCACCGTGGTAGGCAGCATCAAAGATGTCCTGGTCGCGCCAACCGAGATCACGGAGTCTGTCAACATCAGCTTGTTCTACATCCCCGGGTGTCTTGACCACCTTGTTTTCTTTACCCTGAGCTGGCTCAATCTTGTAATATCATCCTACAACTGGGACCTTCGTGCAGAACAGGCGTAGTTTCTGAGGCTCAGCTTTTTTCTCTATGCAGTTTCTGGAGATCTGTGCCTTGCGCTTGGCATCGCCATATTTTCCAAATCCACCGCCCATGGCCACTTCCTTGAAAATCTCGTAGCCAGCTAATTCAACTGGTGCCTTTAGTCAACAACGGCCCCAACGTTCCCTACAACGCTCAATTGCTCACAATCCTCATCTATCTTCGACTTTCCTGCCATCATGAACCGGCTCTAAAAGGATTACTTAGAAACTGGAAAACTAAAAGGCGTCCCCAACATTTCCCCGATCACGTGCTTGTTAGCATTTTTTGCAGTTGCTCTGGATTGTCTGTTGAGACTATGTTGATTCGGTATTGAGTATCATTGATCGGTTCGACGAAAGCGTCTACAATAACTTTTTTTACATCAGGAAACATTTCCAGCTTCCTCGTAATCAAGGCTTGCATATCATGAATCAAATTGTCTGAGTCGTCGATGGCTGGATTGAGTCTTTTGTACTCCTCTACGTTATGGCGCAGTGCATACTCACGTAAATGCTCAGGTAAAACCGCTACATTCCAAGCTGAGCAAGCGCCGTTGAGAAGGCTTTGACGTTCTTCGGTGTTGTCTCCCATATTGATGTAGTCCGAAGCATACTGCGAAATTAGCTCTGACATTCTAATCTTCGGTGAGGTGTTAAAGAGTACATTTCTAGTCTGTTTTCGTTTCTTCCTCTTTTTCATGCCATACCATGCTCCTGAAACAACCCTTTAAAGGTTGCCTTTTTGTTACGCTACAAATGTGCCGCTCTTCAGCCGCAACGTTCAGGTGGCGGCTGCAAGTGCCTTAGGACCAGTTAGTTACTTATTTACGGACGTCCCCCTGGCTCACCCAAATCTGGGTATGAGCCCGGAGGGGTCATACCCAGATTTTGTCAGGTGAATTCGCTGGTTGTGAGGCGCGGAGCGCCGAGCGACCGGCGGATGAAATCCGCAGCGCGTTGTTGCCGGCGCGAAGCGTCCGGCAACAACGAAAAGGGTAACTTGCCGGGCCAATATATTGGATTTTGCCGCAGCGTTCCACCGGTCAAGTTCACCCGCTGGTTAGCAATTTTAGAAAATTGGGTCTTAAAATGAAAAAAAACATAATAAATACGATGATAAAGAAAACACCGATTGGGATGATTGGTACAGTCTTTTTGCCGCTGCATTTATTTGGGCTTTATTAATTGTAAGTACGCTAAGTAAAGCCCAATAACAAAGAGGCTTGTAGTTATTAGCCATTTGAAATGTTTCAACCAAAACCGACCGATTGGATTAAGAATCCGGGCGATTAAAGGCGGATCGAATTCAGCGGGTATTGGTGGCAACTTTACGGATCGTGTTCGGTTATCGGCATGCCGCCCGATTTGTTGCCCAACAGAATAATCGGTTTGCCCACGGTACCATGTGATGAATTTTTGAAGTAGCTTTTTCATTTGGCATACAACCTAATTAAGGAGGTATTCGATGGGTAAAATTATTATGAAAACAATTGCCCGTGCGGATAGGCAACTTTTAAAAAATGAACCAATAATGAAAGAATTAACGGCTGCGATTCAAAAAGAAATTAATCGCAAATCAATTTGTCTATATCGATAGCATTTTTGATTTTGGTTAAAACTTTTTCACGGATCGAATCAACAGGCTCGGCTGTAATGGCATTTTCTAATGCGAGGCTGACTTTTATATTTGTAAAACCAACATTGTCGTTTTGTGGGGTTATTGAGATTTTTACGATTGCATATACAAAGTCGTCTAAAATTTCAATACCTTCAAATTCGTATTTTGTTGATTCATGTTTCATTTTAATCACCTATATTTTGGGGTTATTTTTTCGATGCTAACGGTGCGGCGGGTGAGCCGCGAGACCGTGGACAAGCTTGCTTGGCCACGGGATTGTCGGCTCCAACCGATGGTTCAAGTAAGCCGCTGGCGCGGCAGTTCTTTTTGCCTACATCGGGATTTCTCAACAGCCAATGACCTATAAATTTACCTATCTGATGAGATTCCTGGATCAGGCCTGTGCG
>JAFDKF010000166.1 GCA_019307135.1 Deltaproteobacteria bacterium | reverse complement strand
GTCGTCATCGAGATCAAGCTCATCATACCGGCACGTTAGCTGGAAGTTGTCAAATATATCTACCTGCGCCTGAACACCATAGCCATAATCGATATAACTTGTAAGGCCATGCCGGCGGCGATCGGCGTCACGCCGAATATATTCGGCCTGCACATGCACCCGCCCTATATCAAGAGCAGCGTTGAAGTCCCAATAGTTTACATCCTCCGCTGGTTTGCGCTTTTTATCCTCAAACACCCAGCAGTTGTCAACCAGCCGAAATTCAGGATCTCCTAATTTGTTGGTATCATAATCATAACCCTCTCTATTTCGGGCATAACTTGCTCCGAAATTAAAGTGCTTACAGGGTCTGACCAGTAACATTCCCATGTACATGTAAGCTTCATTGTCATTGCGCATATGGTTAAATCCACAACCATTGTATAAGCTCACCGCATAATATATTGGTTTGTCGTAAATGGGCCTACCACGCTCCCGGCCGTCAAAAGAGTATCCGCCCTTTTCCGATTCAATAGTGATCCCTATGTCGCGTGTGGGTGGTGCGATCTTGTCAATTATTAGAGCACGCTCACACAGGGGGAGGTTGGGGCCTCTTGTTAGATAAGCAGTGGTGAAGCGGGTCTTAAACTGGCCCATGTTAATATTGAAATAAGGATGGAGGGAATACCTGATCTCGGCATCCTGGAGTTTAAAGCCGATATCGTTTTTCTTCAATTCATAGTCTGGATCGCCAGGATCATGCTTTGCATCGGCATTTTCAGCACCGTCATAGCTGAACTGAACGTGATACTTCCAGTCATCTGTTATATTACCCTGCCAACGCAAACGCACGCGCCTGAGACAGAAGCCGTCAAATTCAGGTCTATCAAAGTCCTTTTGATATGTCACCAGACCGTGGTCGTCGTCGTTTTCCATGGCCATGTATCTAAATTGAACGCGGCCGGCAATGCCAAACGATTTTGTCTTCCGATATGCCTTGACAAGTGTTTCTTCCTTTTCCTTTTCTTTCCGTGACTCCTTTGCCTTCTCAACGTCCTGATCGGTCACGACCCCTTTTTCTTTGAGGATTTGCAGCAATTCGTCAGATGATACTTCGGCAGAACTGTTTACCACGATAGTGAGCAAAAAAAACGTAGAGCAAAGAACAACACTGAACCATTTTTTCATAGCATCCTCCTTTTTGGTTTGCGTACTCGCAGATGTCACTTGCAGTCCGCTACCAACATGGTGTATTCGCGGGTTACAGGACTTACCCGCTGCTGTTATCCCTAAATACTTAAAGAAATGTTGGCATTCTTCATAGAGGGCCAAAAGTAGTTTACACTTTGTTCGAAATGAAGGCCGGGTTTCAGTGTTCAGGTTTCAGGTTTCAGGTTCTGCCCGTCTCACACCTGACACCTGACACCTGAATGCAACCAAAATGCCAGGAAAAAGTGTAAACTGACTCATGAAGGACGCCGAAATGTTCACTCAAATAGTATACCTGAGGTCTTATCATGCCTCACCCTTTTAGTATTAAAGTACGTGTCTGTTAACACCGGATGCGAATTCTCAACGAGAATAAATGCTGAGGCATCTGAATCCTCATCTTCACATACAAAAATCCTGGAATTCTCAATAGAAGGAGACGAACCAAAGCAGTAGACTCCTACGCCCCCATATTCGACACTTAGAATAGTATCTTTCATGACGGGTGACGATGACTTACAATATAGGGGGATCCCAATGAATGTTGAAATAACGCTTCGTTCTATCTTTGACTCTGAGACCCCTTCATAGCTTATATGATAACAATTTAGGATATGGCTGTCGTGTATGTCTGTCTTGCTGCCCTGATAAACCTTAACGCCCAAGCCGTTCTGAAGCACACTTTCCTCTGAGTTTAACGTTCCGTAAATATCAAAGCTAGAACCTGTTTCGACCCTGGCCCCCTCTACGATCTTATACCAGTAGCCCGTTTCGTTAAAATTAATTTTGGTCTTTTTTAGATTCAACGTGCTACCCTTACCCACATATATATGTTTATTCTTGCCTTTTCTGTTCATATCCAAAATACAGTTATCCAGGGTCAGACAAGCGCCATTTCGGATGAACAGGTTACCGTGAAGTGTAAACGTGCTGTTTACGTATTTTTCCTCTTTTTCCACTATCCAGTCACCATCGATATCCTTACGGTATTCTATGTGAGGCGTATCATTGATGCCATCGATGACTCTGCCGGAATAGAGATCGTTAACATGGGGAGAGGTTCCCTTCACAACCTCTGTCCTGTCGCAAAATCCATCACCGTCAGTATCCTCATCATGTGGATTGCTATAATAGACAAACATCTCTTCATAGTCATTGAGGCCGTCACTGTCGCTATCCGTTGCTTTCAATATGCTGTCACAAGGCGGGTTAATGATGATAAACGAATACTGGTTGGGCTCCATAACGACCGAGGGATAGCTTGAATGCCGTGAAAGTTTTATTGCAAATCTGTATATGTCTTCCCCCTTAAAAAGACAATTCAACTCTAATTTTCCGGTTATCAGGGAGCAGCCGTTCTTGGTGGAATAGCCTTTTGAAGCATCGTAGCTCATTGATATAAAGTCATCCATTCCACCACGGCCACCGCTATACTTGCCCTCTTTTTCATAACCTATGTCTATGCCGTTATTAACTGTTCGGATCCAGATGTGAAAATATATGGAAGATATGAGATTTGCTTTAGTGTATTGGCCATCCTGGTCAAAATAGAACTGCATCCAGTTTTTGCAATGCCTGTAACCGTAGCTTGACGGCCGGGTCGCAAGCAAAGACCCCACGTCGTGATGATTACCTTGCGGTTGACCATGTATGGGCAATTTCGGGCTCAGATAGTATATGCCGTCTATGTCGGTTTCAGCTTCGGTTTTAAACAGTTTTCCCTTGATCATTCCAATGGTCTCTTCCAATTTCCTGGCAGATCTTATCATTTCTTTTCTCTTAATATGCAAGGCATCATGATTGCGAACAAGCTGTGCAAGATTTGATTCATATCGCTTCAGGGCCGCTTTTAGTTGGACGAACACGGCTGTGGTTCTCCCCTTATCTTCCTCGGACTTCAACCAGTCCCTGATCTTTGATATCTCCTGTCTTGTCTTCCCCAGATAAAACATGGACTTAGACTTTATGGAGCCTGTCAACCGATCGTATCTTTTCTGAAAATTCTTTTCCCACCTCCTGGCTTGTAACATAGAAATCAATGGCGTTGAATTTTCCGGCGCGATGTTAATATAATATTCTAAGTTTCGGGCTGCCTCTATCAAACTCTTGGCTGTATCCGCAGGTGATGGCGTCACAGCAGGTTCTGCCATCAGAGAAAGCTCATCGGCAATTTTCGACAGGGCCACATCATGGACCGGGCCAAAAGTGGCAGAATCGTATAATCCCTTTATGTCTTGAAAGGCGTTTTCATAGATGGTAATTTCCGCATCAATATCGTCCAACAGGCCCAATATGGCCCTGCCTTTGATCACAGACCTCATACCGGCCTCGTGTTTTCTTAAAGCCTGAACTCCCTGTGCGAAACTATCCGCACTTGCCCGGTCGTGACGCATCAGGAAATTCTTCTCTGCCCTTCGACACTGAAGCAAGGCGATTTCCATTTCCGATATAAGGGAAACAGCTCTATTATCATCGTGCCTCTTTACCTTGGTACAAAACACTGCGCCACTAAGCACTGTGACCAATATTAGGGCTATCAACAGCTTCTGATATAGTTTATGTCTTGATAAATATTTCATTTAAACCATGTGGTATGATTGATATGGTGATGGCCCGAAGGCCATCACCATGTTGGGGGGGAGGGGGTTAGAAGTCCTTGAAATCAGCCTCTTCCATCGGGATAACCTTATCAGGTTTGACTTCCTTCTCCTTGAGATCTGGCACTTCTTTGCCTTTTGCTTTTTGCGCCGGTGCTGCAATGGCTTTTCGAACAGCGGTTTGCATCATTGTGGCCACCGGTGTGTCCTTTGTGACTGCTCCATACTGCTGAGTCACTCCATCTTTCGTGCTGCCGCCTACTAAGGCTATCAACTCACCCACGATCCCTTTCATCTGCTCGGCCTGGGCATTCAGCTCCTCAGAGGCAGAGGCAGACTCCTCGGCATTGGCTGCACTCTGCTGGGTCACCTTGTCCATCTCGGTCACAGCCTTGTTCACTTCCTCAATCCCCTGGGCCTGCTCGTTGGAGGCTGCAGCAATCTCACCGACCAGCTCACCCACCTTGCCGGCGCTCGTGGCCACCTCGGTGAAGGCTTCATTTGTCCCGGTCACAATCTCTCCGCCATTTTTGACCTTCTTGACCGTGCCTTCGATCAGGTCTGCCGTACTCTTGGCCGCCTCAGCAGAGCGCATGGCAAGATTCCTCACCTCTTCGGCCACCACGGCAAATCCGGCACCAGCCTCGCCAGCACGGGCTGCCTCGACCGCTGCATTCAGGGCCAGGAGATTCGTCTGGAAAGCAATCTCATCAATGGTCTTGATGATCTTGGAGGTTTCTTCACTTGCTTTTGAGATCTCTTCCATAGACGTGGTCAGCTCTCCCATTGAATCGTTGGCCTTGCTGATTGTCTGATTGGCTTCTTGCATGAGGTTATTTGCCTGATTGGCATTGTCTGCGTTCTGTTTGGTCATAGAGGACATTTCTTCAAGAGAAGAGGAAGTCTCTTCCAGGGATGCTGCCTGCTCGGCCGAGCCTTCTGCCAGGGACTGGCTGGAGGATGATACCTGGCTGGAGGCCGCACTCACCTGGTCAGACCCCTCACTCAGGCCCTCGATGATGCGATTAATCGGTTTGGTGATGCCTCTGGTGATAAAAAATGCAAGCAATGATCCAAGGACAATCGCTACCAGAGTTCCGATGATCATAACACTGTTGGCCGTGGAAATCTGGTTGTCCATTTTGGCCTTTTGATCGGCACGGGCTTCATCGCAGACTTTCTGAACGTCTCTTGCTGCCGCCACCATCTCAGCCTCAGCTTCTGCCTGCTTTTCCTTCAACGTCACACACTTGTCAAAGGCCGCCTTATAGCCCTGAGCCGAGGCAATCATATCATCGGACTGCTGCAGGTTCTTGGCCTGGCGGAACCGTGACTTCATGTCTTTGGCCAGATTGATGATGTCTTGCACGCACTTGTCAACACGATTGGCATACTTGTGGTCGCCGCGCATAATGAAATTCTTTTCCTGTCGCCGGCTTTCCAGAGCCCACTTGATGATGCGGTTGGCATCATCAGCCTTGGTCAATTTGTCGTCAAGCATCCTGTCTTCAGCGTTTGCCTTACGGAGTGCTTCATACTCGCCTTTTTGCTCCTGGCGCATTTCGTCAGCAACCGCTTGAAGATCTCTAGCGTTTTTGACCATGGCGGCATCGGCAGCTTTGTTTTGCTCTGTAAGTGCCATATACTGCCCAAACGCTTTTTCGTATAGGCCAATCGCCCCCAATACATCGTCCATTTGCCGCTTGTTAGCCGGGTCCTTGAATTTGTCCTTGGTCTCGTTTGCCTGCTTTTTTATGGCCTCTACTTGCTCCGCAACCCTATCAACATATGTTTTGTCTCCGCGTATGATGAAATTCTTTTCCTGCTGGCGTGATGTTAGCATAAATTTGATAAGACGGTTCACATCATCAGCCTTGTCCACCCTGTCTGTAACGCCTGACAGGCCGTTGTAGCCAACATAGGCCACGATGGCGAGCAAAACCAGCACCATGCTGAAGCCGCCGACTATCTTGGCCCCAAGTTTTAGATTCTTTAACATTTTCAAACCCTCCTTTTTTTTGTCATTTGCCTGCCCCGTGAAGTTCTTGCTTTTACTTCACTGGGGTCATTTGTCATTCAAAGTGAGCTAAAGTGAACTGGAGTGAGCTAAAGTGCCTAAAGTTGAAGAGCCGCAATATTCCGAAATCCGCAATCCACAACTATGCCGCCTTTTCTAAAAGAACAATCTCTTCAGCAGTGAGCACTCGATCTATATCGAGCAGGATCTTCACCCCTCCTTCCATTTTGGCCATACCGAGGATGTAATCGGTATCAAGCTTTGCGCCGAAGGTCGGTGTATCTTCGACGTCTTCACCCTTGATATTCAACACCTCGGAGACCGAATCGACCACGGTCCCGATCTGCACAGTGTCGGCTTGGCCTGCGATTTCCACCACAATAATACAGGTGCGCTCGGTGTAGTCGATCGCTTCCATCCCGAACCTCAGCCTCAGGTCCACGACGGGGATCACCTTGCCTCGAAGGTTAATGACCCCCTTAACAAATTCTGGTGTTTGGGGGACAGTTGTAATTGGCATCATGCCGATGATCTCCTTGATTTTCAGGATGCCGATACCGTACTCTTCGTCGTCCAACGTGAAGGTAAGGTATTTGCCTTCCCTGTCGGTCATCGCGTTTACCGCCTGGTCCATTGTTTTAGCTTCTGTCATCTGTTTTCACCTCCCTTTTTTGGTTAAATGGTTAAGTAGTTGAGTGGTTGAGTGGTCAAGGACTCAATGACTCAATCATTTGACCATTCGCATCTAAAGCGTTTTAATCTCGTTCTCTTTCTCCTTGAACACGGGACAACTCTTGAAATTTCCGCTATTGTTGCAAAAGTTTTTTACCTCATCCCCCGTAGGGATCTTTAAGCCATCGGAGTACCCATCACAGCCAAGCGTTGGATGGTCCCGGAAATATGGACAGGTTTCAGGTGCCATTTCAATCATGCTATCCATAGCTCCTCCTTTGGGATTGCGGATTGCGGATTGCGGAATGCGGATTTTGAAGCTCCAGCTTTTGTAACTTCTCAAAAAATTTGGGTTTTCGTCATTGCGAGCGAGCCGACTTCGCCATAGTAGCCTCGGCTACGA
>JAFDKF010000165.1 GCA_019307135.1 Deltaproteobacteria bacterium | reverse complement strand
GATGTCAAGCAATAAAATTCATATTTCATTTCACTATACTATATTAAATACATAATAATGTTAATGAATGCAATTATATAAATATTTTATCAATTGCCCTTATTATGCCAAAGGTAAGCTTCTAATAATAAATTCTGGCAAATTAAACGTAATTTTGGATAGATGTGAGGTGGGGAGGGGAGGGAGTTTAAGAGGCTAATCAATGCCCTTTATGACTGTGCATGCATAGCCACACACTATTTCTTTTCTAACGGATGTAATGGCAATAGATCGATAGTTTCTTTTATCAAACAGGCGTGAACGACAGTTGCCAGCTTTAAATAAAGCTTTTTCTCCGTATATTCATTATAAAATTTAAACTTCTTGGTTAAAACAGCTTGTTCACTCACCAGCCCTATAAGACACTGGATAATTGAGCGGGGATGTAGTTTTCCCCCAAAAAAGCGATTCTGTTGAACGATATAGACAGGACCTACACTGTTCCCATCAAATACCTCAAAATCGAAAAGGAATGTTTCTATTTTTTTGTTGGTATCAGCGGATAACTGGCTATTTTTCCACTACGCAATATTGGAAAACCAGCTTCGTTTGCTGAAATTCCAAAAGGATATCCTAAACAAAGTAGCTCATCACCCGGGTGAATTTCCCATTCTTTTAATGCGTTTTCGGTAATTAAGAATTCATCATGGAGCAAGGGCACATCAGCAGCCCTTCCTGGCACTCCTACATACATTGCAGCTACGTCAGCAGTTGGATGCCTTACCCAAAGCTGTTTCCCTTTTTCACGAATGTCTATCTTGTGTTTTAATGTCTTAAAAGATTTCGTCTCAGTCTCTTCTCTAAGATATAACGTCGCTTTATCCCCTTTTATACTTTCTAAGACGTGAGCTGCTGTAATCAATACGGTATAACCTCTTTGCGGATTTATTTTGGTTGGCTTTCCCAAGAAAAAGACCGTACCTATTTATTGATCCATTACCTTCAATTTTGAATGTAGTTCTCATTAACAATGTGTTTATGTCGAAATGCTTGTATTCTTTTTGATCAGCCAACGCGACTGAAGTAAAAAAAAGAATACTGATCAAAAGAAAAAAGTATCCATTCTTTTTCATAACAAAAACCCTCAATTAAGGATTTACAAAACATTCCTGCTGCCTGTTAAGTTTACAAGAACAAATTCTTCTGTCAAGTAACTAAAAAAGCCCTGCCAAATGAATGGCAGGGCTGGGGGGATATTATAAAAAACAACCAAACTATTTTCCAATTATAGAGAGATAATAATCCCAATCAGGTTCTTTAAGTTCTGGAACCTCAAAATTTGTATTCCTATCCCAATCAGTATAAATTTTAAGTGGGCTAAATGCTACCTCTTGGATCTCTTGTTGTTCTTTTACTTTTCCTTCAAGTTTTTCAATTTTTATTTTATATATTATTTCATACAACCATTCGGCTTTATACCAATATTTCTTGTTTTTATCCATACCGGTATATGTGATCAATGCTCCTATAAATATTAGCTTTGGAAGATTACCCATATTGCCAATAAATGGATGAAGTCCAACATATAAATCAGACTGGTTAGGAAATACGGTTTTGATTTGTGGAAATCCTCCACGCGCCTCTTTAAACCACTTATCAAGCTCATTGGTTCGGATTATGTCACTTTCAACTATAAATTCTAACTTTATATCACCTGCAGGAACTTCTCCCTTATTGTAATAATGGAGATTACCCCCGCCAAATATGCTTCTCTTTTCCACCGCCCCCGTCGCAATGTGACGTTTTTTAAGTTCAACCCATAGATATGGTCTTTTTTCTAAGTTAAATCTTTCTGTCTGTATTTCTATGCTCCTTGTCTGCAAGTCAATGCTGCTTTTTAATTGGCTTGTTTGATAGGTTAAAACACAAAGAGCTCCAATTGCCGGTATGCCCATTAAAAGAGTACCAATTGCAATAATTTTTTGAGCATTTTTTTCACGTATTTTAAAGATGCCAAGACATATCAACACCGTAATAATTAAGATAATTAATATTATGAGTTTCGGATTAAAGAATATATCAAACATTTTTAGGCTCCTCTTTTTGACTTATCATTTTTCCATCTAACGCATATTAATCTTACCTATGATTAAGGCCAAGGCAAATTTCCCCAAAAATCCCTTAAAAATTTACAGTACCGTTGACTAATATAAAAAAACACCAAAACCTACCCTTTTGTCAAGGAACTAAAAAATCCTATTCCATAGCTGGCAAATCTCATAAGATCATCGACACTTTCAGCAATTTCCTTTTTTAGTTCCATGTGTAAATGCATACGGCCTTCTAAGGTTAGCGTCTCTACCTTTTCCAAGATGTAAAGAGCGCATTTGACGCCCTTGTTAAACATTACGGTTGCTTCCCTCTGTGTAAGTAAATCTTGATATGCTTTATTTTCCATGAGATCCCCTTTCTGAAATTGATATGGAAAATCATATACAAATAATGTGCCACAGGACGGGGGGAGCCTCAATTGTTCAAAGGGTGAGGGAAGCCTTTATTCTATGCGGGTTTTAGAGGGGTAAACAAGTAAAGGGGGGAGTTGGAAAAACGGGGGGTCTAAAAAAGCGCCTTCTTATCACTCAGTATTATATATAAGGATAGAAAGGATAGCTGGCTAAATTCTTGTTTTCTACCATTGAATTACTCTTTAGTATGCCATTGAAAACCTATCTTATCCAGACGCTGGGCAAGATCTTCTTTAAGTCGTCCTTTCTCCATTAATGTCCGTTGAGTCTTAACCCAAACGCTGAGTTCGTAATTCTGTGAACTACTAACATCACAGTGGCCGTGGGCTTCTTTGAATTCCGCCAGTTTTGCAAACATCTGTCTCCAGTAGCGGGTTGCTTGCCATACAAACCCTAAATCATTCAGAAGTTTGATTTTATCTTCACTAAGCATACCTCCTTTTTTTGCCTGGCGCTGTGCGGCAACCCATCTGCCTAATTTGAGATTTTCTGACCCTTTCGTAGGCACATCACAGTGGCCGTGTCTCATTTTATACTCGATTAATGCCAAAAACATCTTCTCCCAGTTCGCCTTCTGTTTATTCCATACAAACCCTAACTCATCCAAACGCTGGATACGATCCTCGCTTAACTCCAGCTTTTTCTTTAAGCTGCGTTGAATTACAACCCATCTGCTTAATTTGAGATTTTCTGACCAATTCGTAGGAACATCACAGTGGCCGTGGGCTTCTTTGAATTCCGCCAGTTTTGTAAACATCTGTCTCCAGGAAGCGAAAGGCAGTTCCCATGCAAACCCTAAATCATTCAGAAGTTTGATCTTATTTTCACTAAGTCTACCTCTTGTTTCTGCCTGGCGCTGTGTGGCAACCCATCTGCCTAATTTGAGATTTTCTGACCAATTCTTAGGCACATCACAGTGGCCGTGGGCTTCTTTGAATTCCGCCAGTCTTGCAAACATCTGTCTCCAGGGAGCGTAAGGCAGTTCCCACGCAAACCCTAAATCATCCAAACGCTGGATACGATCCTCGCTTAACTTCAGCTTTTTCTTTAAGCTGCGTTGAATTAGAACCCAATTGCCAAGTTTAGGATTCTCACGCCAACGTTCTGGCACAAAACAATGACCATGAATATTCTTGAATTGAACAAGTGAGGAAAACATCTCATCCCAAAACGCCTCTTGGCGTTTCCATACAAACCCTAACTCATCCAAACGCTGGATACGATCCTTGCTTAACTCCAGCTTTTTCTTTAAGCTGCGCTGATTTACAATCCATCTGCCAAGTTTAGGATTCTCACGCCAACGTTTTGGCACAAAACAATGACCATGAATATTCTTGAATTGAACAAGTGAGGAAAACATCTCATCCCAAAACGCCTCTTGTGGTTCCCATACAAACCCTAACTCATCCAAACGCTGGATACGATCCTCGCTTAATAAACCTTTTCTACGGATATATCGTTGCCTACTGACCCAATAAGCTAAGTAGTAGGTCACAGACCAACCAGGCACTACATTACAATGGCCATGTTGTTCTTTGAATGCTTTCAATTTTCCATAATATTCATCCCATGAACTACCTATCTTATCGATAATTGCTGTTGCTATAGATTCACGTAGAACCTCAAGGGAAAGTTCCGGCCCTAAAACCTCAAGACTTTTTTCAAGTCGGTTGTCATCAAATTCACCCGATATGCCGCGTGCCTCACGCATCTGTCGGATGGTTTCAGCTAAGAAATCGTCCTGCTCTTGCATTGCTTGAAGCACATTCCAGACTTCCTCGAACTCAGCTCGCTCTACAGCATCCCTGAGGGACTCTCCAGTTGACTGTTCAAGAAAAATAGGTACCAGCACATATCCAAACTTCTTTCCAGTCTCCTTACGCATAGCCCTTCCTATTGCTTGGACGATGTCTATTCGACTACGTTTTGGTGATAAGAATGCCACCATATCTACTGCTGGGACGTCGATACCTTCTGTCAAACACCTTGCGTTCGACATAACTGCCTTCTCAGTATCACGAAAGGCAGACATAAACCTCGCGCGATTTGCAGTTGGCATAGCCCCATTAATGTGATAGGTCTCGAAATTGGGCAAATGTCTACCAATACCTTTACTGCTTGACTGAGTGAAAGATTTTGCAGAAGCGACTGTTTTGTGAAAAGTAAAAATTTTCCTCACATCATATTTTTCGACAGATTTTTGCAGAGCTATCTGATTGGCTACTTGATGTGCCTGAACTGGATCTCCATCGACAATCACTTCACCGCGGCGAAGGAGTTCTTCATTGACCATATCTGAGGTGATTATCGATATGATGACCTTATAATTACAAATAATGTCACGCTTTGCCGCTTCTGAGAACCACAATTTATAGATTATTGGGCCATACACCTCTGGAATGTCCATTGAGTAGACTATTTTGGAATCACCCTCTTTGTCCTTTTTTCGTACGTTGTAATGACGAGGAGTGGCAGTCATAAGAAGTCGTTTTTTTATAGGCAGGTTCTCATCTTTTAATGCAAAAGTGAATTTAGCGCCCTCCCTCCCAGCGGTTTTATGAGCTTCGTCAAAAATCCCAAAATCGAAGGGGTTAGTTTTGTCCATGCCTTCAGCCACGACAGAAGCTGATTGGTAGGTGGAGAATATTACCTTTATTCCATGGAATTCATGCCTAAGGAATTTGCTAACATTCTCACTATCTGTACTTACTGGAAAGTCTAAATCTGACTGTCTTACGATGATGTCGTCAACGTTTCTTTCCACTGTTGGGTCGGAGCAAACACAAAGATACGATACCCTTTCCCATTTGTTCTCTCTAAGCCACTCATGAAGTGCCTGCCGTAGAAGCGCCAAGGCAGGAACAAGTAAGAGGATATTTTGGCAACCCATACGTTCTGCAACCCATAAGGCCACAAGAGTCTTGCCCGTCCCGCAGGCCATAACTGTTGTGACTCTGTCATAACTTTCAAAAGCAGGTAAAATATTATCAAGTGCTTCCGTCTGATGGGGCTTTGGCTCCTTTTTCTTTATAGGGGTGTAGATACCTTCAAGCCAACCCAGAATCGCCTCGAAGTCCCTTTGCTCCATACAATCCAAATCGGCCCCTCGGATACAATAGAATCCAGTTCGTTCGTTCATCACTGATGGAAGTTCATCACAATTTGTGAAAAGTAGTCTTTGATTTATTTGGTCTGTAAGGCCCATGAAAGTCGAGAGTTCTCTCCAGGTCAATGGAGAACGACGGGAGCGGAATTTGACTTGGTATGCGTTAAACTGGTCCAAGTACGTTTGGAATATTCCATCAACGCCCATGTCAATTTCAGTATCAAGGGCAAAGCGCTCTCTTATAAGTAAGGGAATAGCTTCAAAAGGCCAAACCTCTTTGGCTTGAACAATAGGCTGAGTGGTAATATAACCCTCTGCAAAGACCTCAAAAGCGTTACCACGTTCCATATTTGTTGGAAGGGAGGAAATGCGGGATTCAAGTTCGGTGAAGTGGGAAAGACCGTGGAAAAGTCTTTGTTGAAAAAAATTACCTGCTTTTGGATGTCTTGGTTTTGTCATGCTAAAATAGCAAATTGTATCTATTTAAACTTTTTTCGACAAAAACCCCACCTCTCTATCTGAGAAATGGGGTTTTTGTATCAGTATCCACCATACCTTCCCTTTATTAGGGTTGCAAAAAGTGATTATTGTTTAATTTAGAACAAATTAGATTGTTTTTGTCAACGATTTTCAAAGGATACAAAAAAGCCCCCCAAATAAATGGGAGGGCTGGGGGGGTTAGAGATCAAAGGTATTTTTAAGCTATTTCCCCGGTTGAGTCAAAGGAGATTTGACTCCTGGCGAGTGTCCTTTTTCTAATGGCTCGATTTTAAAAATTTTAAGATCTTCCATATTTAAAGGTTTAAAATCTTCAACGCCGGTAGTTGGAATAATGTCAACATTATGTGGCGTGATACCAGAGATCTCCCCTGCTGGGGGAAGCTTGTATTTGTAAATCAAAACATTTCCAGCTTTTTTAATTGGTTCAAGATATTTCCTGCCTTTATATATATATATTTTCGGCACATTCATAATGACCTCATTCGAGACGGCAGAGATGAACCCTTCGGATTCGGTATTTCCTGTGTTCTCTACTTTAAATGTCTTAGAAAATCCCAAAGCTCCTTTAATACGATTAGGTCTTTCTGTAGTTATGGACACCGAGCCTAATGCAATAGTAGACTTTTCGGATGTTACTACCACAAGGCAGATGATCCCGAATAAACCCATTATAAAAATTTTAGAAAAAATGAATCTCTCGCTACGTCTTTCCTTATCAACAAGAAAGTAAATAAAAAAAATAATGCATAGCCCAATAAATAGAACCCCCCCCACGAACAAAACATAATTGCCATAATCTGAGAAATCAGACATTAGTCACGCCCCTTTCAAACCAAATATATAGCTTTCCCCAAACGCAAAAAACCCCACCACTCTATCTGAGAAATGGGGTCTTGATCTTTAATCCATAGAACCCTCAATGAAAGATTAACAACGCTGCAAACTAATACCATAAGCATACCCAAACCTACCCTTTTGTCAAGGAACTAAAAAAGCCCTCCAAATAAATGGGAGGGCTGGGGGGTGGTTTTAATCTACGTCTGCCTCTAACAAAAGGTTAGTAAAATATATCTATCCAGTGGACTCAGATTCTTGAGGTTCACGATACTTAATATCTAATTTTATCATTAAGCTTGCCTAATGATTTCTGCTAATTTTTCTAATTTTTCAGGATCTACTCTTTCACCACGAATTGTGCGAAAAACAAGCGGAAGTTTTGTCGCCAATTCTTTATCATCCATTATATATTTTGGAATGGTTCCATTACAGGCCGCTGCATCATCAAAAAAATCATACCATTCATCTGAACCTTCTTGTAAGTTCAAAAAACTTGCTAATTTTTCGAGCTTTTCTCTTGATTTTGGTGGTAAATTCTTTCCTCTTTCAAGTTTACTATAATTACCGGGGTCAAGATTATGTTCTAAGCAGAATTGACGTAAGGTTTTTCCTGTTCTTTGTCTTAAGTGTTTAAATTTCTTCCCAAATAAGATATATGGCTCCATGATAACACCTCCTTTCATGTTCATGGGGGTGTTGTAAAATTAATACAATATTGCAAAAATGTCAATAGTAATTTTTTAAAATGAGCAAGCTACGGGGTATCGCGCATCTGATTTTCACAATCTAAACGAAGCAAGCTTCGGGGAATTTAACCCAATAACTCACGAAAATCTGTGTAATCTGCGTAATCTGTGGATTAAATTTATTTCTCTACCTTAAAATGGGACATTCCGAATATTAATATCAGGATACCCAAAACTCCTCTTTTATCAATGCAATAAAAAGCCCTATCAATTGAATGACAGGGCTATGATAAAGTGCAGAGTGTTTTTGATGGAATCAGCTATTTTTGGGGTATGGTTCCGTTGATTTTGAAGGGGATTACTCTTTCTGGAAGTATTGTGACAACAAATCCTTGGTCTTTACCACATTCATATTCAGGCCCAACTCTTTCCTTTCAAATCCCATGGCCAAACCAAGGACCTGCGTTAGATACAACACCGGAAGGTTATAGGTCGTATCATATTCCGATTCGATA
>JAFDKF010000028.1 GCA_019307135.1 Deltaproteobacteria bacterium | reverse complement strand
GCAAAGCTCTTTTGAAAGTCCAGCAAGCTTCGCTCCCTATAACGGCTGGGCATAGCTTACCCCCTTTGCGGGGGCTATATACATCTTTGGCAGCTAAGTCAATAAGCATTTAAATTAATAATATTCCGTCCGTCCTTACGTGTCAATGAAAACATCACGGGGTAAAGTAAGTTGGTCTGTCTGAAATCTGGGAAATCGAAATTAGTGTATGTATCCCGACGGTTATACGTGCGTTAATAGACAGAACCCTAACAGAGCCCGCGGAGTACACAGAGGTTTTTTCGGGATAGTCATTGTCTATCGGGCTCTTTGTATATGCTTCAAAATCTTGTCCACACGCTTTGCATCCGCGGTAATCCAATAGGCCCATGCGTTGTCCCTGAAGACATAATGAACCTGCCCCATGCCATCAAACGCAATAACCCTGAAACCCTTTATGTCCAAAGTACGATAATGACTGAAGGGTGACCTTCTACTGCTTTTCATCTTCTGAATCATGACCGCAATTTGCCTTTGGGCAAGCTTTTCAGAGGCGGCTTCGGATACCCATATGACCGCTTTGTCATGAGCACCTTCATAATGGGCTATAAAGCCCCGAACCACATTGATGGGCATGCCATGAAGCTGGTTGATCGCCTTGATGGCATCATCCCCTGTGATCAATTTGACCAGCTTTAAGCTCTCTATATGAGGATCAAAGGGTAGGCCGGATGGGGACTGATTGCAACCCGCCAACAAAAAGCCGAGAAGGATCCAAATCCGGTAATTGAGTTTCTTGGGTAATAACCCGACAAACTCAACAAACCCAACAAACGAGCCCATCACTCCAGTACTCCTACTACAGACTTCGTTAAGTTTGAATTCATATCTTTTGCCTAAAAATTGGACACTTTGTATGTTTGCAGCTCTAATATGGTGATTTAACATGCTTATTTTCCAACTCAACCACTCAACCACTCAACCACTCAACTATTTGACGATCTCTGTACTAGGGCGAAGCCCCAAAGTTCCGACCTGCCTGAAAGGTGATCTCAAAGCTCAAAGGCTTCTTGTCACGTAAGACTTCTATGGCCCCTTTATCACCCGGTTTCTTTAATCCGATGAAATAGGTCAGATCAAATTTCGTTTCAATTGGCTCTCCGTCCAGAGCTGTTATTATATCGTTTTTCTGCAACCCCACTTTTTCTGCCGTTGAATTTTTGATTGTGCCCAATATCTTTACTCCATCGTCAGTATCCCGAATAATGACTCCCAGATATATCTTCTGGTCACTGAGATCCTCGTAGCTGACAATCCAGGCAAAATCTCCTGACTGCAACGGAATTTCAGGTAGGGTGACGGCCATGAATTTGTGTTTTTTCTCAGGGGTAACATGAACTGTCATAGGCAGAACAATGGCATAGGGTAATGGAAGGCGACGAAAGACCCGACGGGGAATACCAAAACCATATTGAATATGATGACTGCCTGCGAAGATCAAGATTTGCTTATCTTGGCCCTGTTCGCTTTGAAGATATTCGGCTATGCTTTTGGCCATAGATTCGTCCCATAATACCTGAACCCTGTAAAAAGCCTTAAAACTTTGCCCACCCCTTGGATGTTTGCTGAAAATGGCCTTCGTGTGAGCCCGGTGGTAGGGATCTTCAAAGTCCATTTGTGGAAGCTTGTCTTGATTTTTTTTCACCTGATCGGTGGATTCAGTCTTTTTTATTTCTTCTAACCAGTCGTCAGGGGCGCGAAGGGCCACGAGAGGTATTTTGTGCTCTTGCATATAGTGCAAGATAGATCGATAATATTGAAAGTCATTACTCCAGTTTTTCAGCCATACTTTCACGAAATCTTTTTCGTCCAGTTTGCGGGATATCCACTGATCAGCAGACTCCTGCGAAGACCTCTTCAGCATTTCCATGCCCACAGCTATTTTCTGGGGATAACGTTCTGTAAATGCCTTTAGAATTTCTATCTGTACGTTATGACTGTTAATATTGTCATGGGCTTCGCCTACATAGATTATTCTTGCTCCGCGTAACATGTTTATCAATTGCTCCTTGGTTATCTTAACCCCGGTTGAAAGATGGAGGATGTCGCCTTCCTTGAGAGAGGAGAGTTCCCTGTAGGGTGATTGCCAGTCAAGCTTATGGCTGGCACAGCCCATGAAAAAGACGCAGCAGATTGCCCATATAATTCTTTTCGTCATTTCTAACCTAACCCGGACAAGCCGGAAAATACGAAATTCGAATTTTGACGGCTTCGTAAAAAGTCCAACTTCTGCGTTGCGCTGCATCCTTCGTCACTGCGGCGTACCATAAGTACGCCTCATTCCTCAGGATTTGCGCGCCTTGAATTTGGAGTTTTTTACTTTGCCGTCTAATTTGGAATTTTTACGAGACCATCAATTTTAATTAAAATAAATGGCATCCTTCATTTTCGCCATAAAGTAGTTTACACTTTTTTTCACCACCCCAGGTTTCAGGTTTCAGGTTTCAGTGTTCAGGTTTCAGATTTGGGGTTTCAGGTTTCAGGTTTCAGGTTTCAGTGTTCAGGTTTCAGGTGTCAGTGTTTCTTGCACCTGACACCTGAAACCTGACACCCGACACCAAAAAGTACACCTGACACCAAAAAGTAGGAACAAAAGAACTTATCTCTTGGCGCCCGCATCCTTGATAAGTGTAAACCGAGGAATGAAGGATGCCAAATAAATACAAAAAATTATGTCATACCGACAATCTCTTGTCGATGTTACGTCGCTAAGCGCCTAACTCAAAGATGGCTGTTACAGGAAAGTGGTCTGAAGGGTAGGTCCCGTCTACCGGCCCTTGCAGGACCTCACAAGCTTTAAGGCGGACAGGTCCCCTGTACAATATCCAGTCAATGTAACCGCCAGCCGGCTCCCCCGTGAATCGATGGAATGTGCTGGGATAGGGCATCGTAAAGGTTTCACTAAAATCCAAGCCATTTTTTCCATCGACCTCTTTGCCCGTCAGCCATTGATAGCAAAGGCTTTCGGGTGTGGCGTTGAAATCGCCCATGAGAATGGTTGGAATCTCATGATCATATGATGCCAGTTGTTCCTTGATCACCCGCGCGGCTCCCATCTGGGCGGGTGTCTCAAAATCAAAGTGGGTGTCAATACAAATTAAGGGTTGGCTGTTGAGATGGAAAAGCCCAAGGGTGCCCTGCCTGGGATAGCGGCTTCCAAAAGACCGGCTCGGGATATGGGGTGTTTGACTCAAGAAAAAGTGGAGATTATCCTTGCAAACGATCGTTTTGCGATAAAACAGGATATTGTCCTGCCAGAATTTGGGAGCAGGGTGCCGTCTCCCTGTGTAGCTGTATTCAGGCAGGTTCTCGGCTAAGAAATCGATCTGGAAATGATTGGCTTCCTGAGTGGCAATCAAATCAGGACTTTGTCTCTTAAAAAGCTTCACCACGCTCTGTTTGCGATGGTCCCACGCATTGGGGCCGTCGTCAGCAAGACCAAACCGGAGATTCAGGGACAGCACTGACAGTCTCTTCATTGTTCACCCCAAGACGCGAGCATTGGCAAATTCTCACACCGCTGTGAATAAATCCGAAATCCGAATATCGAAATCCGTACTGTTTTCAAGGCGTAAGCCGCAAACAAATTCGAAATTCAAATATCAAATGTTCAAAACGTTTATTCACCTTGACGCAGTATTGTCTTTTTTGCCAATGCAAGCCTTTGATTTTCTATGTCATATTGTTTAGGATTTTGTGCTTTGGTCATTTGTATTTGTTTCGTGCTTCGGATTTCGGATTTCGGATTTTCCGGTTTCTTGATGCAAGCAAAACGTCATGGCTGAGGTCAATAAAAACCCGGGAATGCTCCCTTCCAGGAGTTACTCTGCATAGAGTAAAGGGAGGTATTTTCTTATGTCCAAATGTGTTGCTTTGAAGTTCTCAAAGGTTATATCCCTGAAAGGGAGGCCCTCTTCACGCTGAACAATTTCAAAGATCTCCAGGTAATTCAGCAAAATCCTTTCTTCCCACTTCAGGCCAAGCCGATCTGCCATATTGCGGATGTGAGATTTTTGTCCCTCAATTTCGAGGAACATACCGTAGGGCATTGTGTCGATAAGGAGATTCGTGTTGTCAAAAACAAGGGTCTCCCGCCATTTCTCGTATGCCTGCTCCGGGTGAAAGCCCAGACCCTGTAAAATGGAGTGGCAGACATCAAAATCACCCACTTCTACCTCCAGCTCTCGGTGTATCTTAAATTGAGTATCAGGGCGAGAGAGACTTGACTTAAAGGTCAGCCGGATTCGATCATCTTTTCGGAGTCTCAAGAGAATGCCTTGTTTCTTGAGACTCTTTGATGCATCTTCATACCTGACGTTGGTTTCAAACACTCGGCCACAGTGGGTGGTACCCATGGCAAGCATGCGGTCTCGTATGGGCTTGATCTCGGGCAGATGAAACTTCACCTCAATTTCGAGGGGACCGTGCAGCGTCTCGGAATTTTTACGAGGCATTGAAATCATAGGACTTTTGCTTGATGATAGCTTCTTGACATTCAGGAATTGCTGAGATGGGACGTATGTTCACAGTATAGGAATTTCCTTTTTTGAGTCCCGCTTGTAGCGGGACGTCACATAAAATCGCGGAGCGATTTTATAACTTGTGCAATGTATTGGAAATAGGGTAAGATGTCAAACAAAATAGTCGGTACGTCCAGGTAGGGGCACGCAGTTTGTAAGCACAGATTTTCAGATAAGTAATTTTAAGTTTCTCGTTGGCATTTTTATCTTGACATAGGCTTGCAAAAAGAATAAAATTTAGGTTTTGGAAAAGCTATGAGGATGCGAAAAGACTGAATAATGAAAACGTATAGTGCAAAACCGGCAGAAGTGGAGAGAAAGTGGTACGTTGTGGATGCCAGCGAGTGTATCTTGGGCAGACTGGCCAGTTTTGTTGCTGGCCGCCTCCGGGGAAAGCATAAGCCCATCTACACACCGCACGTTGACACTGGCGACCACATGATTGTGATAAACGCAAACAAAGTCGCCTTGACTGGTAAGAAATGGAATGAAAAGCTCTATTATCGCCACAGCGGTTATGTTGGTGGCCTTAAATCGATGACCGCCAAGCAACTTTTGCAAAAGCGACCTGAGGATTTGGTGATTCGCGCAGTAAGGGGGATGCTTCCCAAGAACAGACTCGGGCGTAACATGTTGAAGAAACTAAAGGTTTATGCTGGACCCGAACACCCGCATGTGGCACAGCAACCCGAAAGACTGCAACTATAGGGGTATTGGAGTATCTCATGGCAGAATCTTATTACGGTACTGGAAAACGGAAGACTTCTGTGGCCAGAACGTGGCTAAAGCCTGGAAAAGGTATCATCACCATTAACAATCGAACCATCGAAGATTATTTTGGCAGGGAGACTGCCAAGATGGTCGTAGAACAGCCCTTCGTCCTGACAGATACCTATGGTAGCTTTGACGTGAAAGTCAATGTCACGGGTGGCGGTGTTTCCGGACAGGCGGCCGCCATTCGGCATGGTATTACGAAGACTTTGCTTCAGTTCAATCCAGAGTTCAGGCCAATACTGAAGAAGGCAGGCATTGTCAGGCGTGATGCCAGGGTGAAAGAGAGGAAAAAATACGGGCAAAAGGGCGCACGTGCTCGTTTCCAGTATTCAAAGCGATAGCTGGCTGGTCATTTACAATTTTTGAAAGGGAGGGGCTGAGAGTTTCAGTGTAAACACAACAAACACTAGAAGAAGAGGGTGAATTGATTATGGCCAAAGAAGAAGCCATCGAGGTAAAGGGCAAGGTCATTCAGAACATGTCGCACGGCACCTATAAGGTGGAGTTGGAGAATAAGCATCAGGTGCTGGCCCATCCCTGTGGAAAAATGCGGAAGTACTCTATCAAAATCCTGCCCGGAGACCTTGTAACTGTAGAACTCTCACCGTATGACTTGTCCCGGGGGAGAATTACATATCGATTCAAGTAATGGACACGAGTGACAACTTTTGTCCATGACCTTGCTTGCCTGTTTTTCTCCCACCTTCAACCCTTTTTTCCTATCCGCGGTCAAGCCCAAACTATAAAGCTTACCCTTAATCACCTAACCCGGACAATCTGGAAAATACGAAATTGGATATTCGGATTTATTCATAGCAGTGTATGAATCTCGAAATACCCCGCATTTGGCAAACGGCGGCAATTGCGTTTTGATTTGACAAAGGAAATTCCTTAACATATTTTGAATTTAGTTGAGTTGTTAAGTAGTTGAGCAGTTAAGTCGGTAACCACTCAACCAATCGACAACTTAACCAATAAACCACTATAGGGCACTTTAGCTCACTTTTCCTGGAGGTAACATGCTTAATGTGGCAGTTATTGGTGGGACCGGCTATGCAGGTGCGGAGCTGGTAAGGATTTTGTCAGGCCATCCCGATGCAGAACTGACGATGATTACCTCTCGCCAGTATGCTGGACGACCCTTTTCCGATATCTATCCTGCCATGGCCGGGATTGTTAATTTGACCTGCCAGGCTTTTTCAGAAGAGGCTTTATCCGAGGCGGCCGACGTCATATTTACGGCGCTTCCGCACAAGGCATCCATGGGGGTTGTGCCCGGACTCATTGACCGGGGGAAAAAGGTCATTGACCTGAGCGCGGATTTTAGGTTCAAGGACCCTGCCCTGTATGAGGCCTGGTATGAGCCCCATCAGGCCAAGGATTTGCTTGCAACAGCGGTCTACGGGCTTCCTGAGATCTGTTTTGACGATATTCAAAAAGCCTCTCTGGTTGGGAACCCGGGTTGTTATCCCACGAGCGTCCTTCTCCCTCTGCTGCCGTTAATCAAGGCCCCGTTTATTGACCCTGAGAGCATTGTTGCGGATTCCAAGTCAGGCACGAGTGGCGCCGGACGTTCCGTCAGTCTGGCAACGCATTTTTGTGAGGTGAACGAAGGCCTTAGGGCGTACAAAGTGGCCGAGCACCGCCATAACCCGGAGATGGACGAGGTCTTGAGTATCTTTGCGGATCGCACTATCCACATAACTTTCACGCCGCACCTGGTGCCCATGACCAGGGGGATGCTAACTACGATCTACGTTGGGTTGAAGGAGGATGTCTTGACCCAGGATGTGGCCTCCTACCTTGATTCCTTCTATGCGGACAAGCCTTTTGTCCGGATCTGCCCGAGGGGCAAATTCCCGAACACCATGTACGTAAGAGGCACCAACTACTGCGATGTGGGATTTCAGGTGGCCGAGCGGACCAGGCGCCTGGTTCTGATCTCAGCGATTGACAACCTTGTCAAAGGGGCCTCTGGTCAAGCTGTCCAGAATATGAATATCATGGTCGGACTCGCCGAGACAGCTGGCCTGGATCAGGTCCCTTTTCCTATTTAATAAGTGAGCTAAAGTGAGCTAAAGTGCCTAAAGTGAGCTAAAGTTGAGGATTTGTAGAAGCTTTTTTAAAATCTAGTTTTGTTCCTTTAATTTTAGGCACTTTAGGCACTTTAGGCACTTTAGCTCACTTTAGGCACTTGATTCTATTGCAGAACTTCAAGCTCATTATCGAATATGACGGCACAGGCTATCATGGCTGGCAGCGTCAGAGTAATACATGTACGATTCAGGGGACCATAGAGGATGCGCTGAAGACGATGACAGAACAGCCCGTCACGCTGATTGGTTCCGGACGAACCGATGCCGGGGTACATGCCACAGGCCAGGTGGCGAGCTTTTGCCTGGAGACGAGACTCACGTCTGATGTCTTTGCAAAAGGCCTGAACAGCCTCCTTCCTCCAGATATTGTCATCAAAGATTGTGCAGCGGTTGACGAGACGTTTCATGCTCGATACGATGCTCGGAGCAAGGTCTACGATTACCGTATCTTGAATCGGCCCACCCCGGCTGCCCTCTTCAGGCAGTATGCATGGCACATCAGAAAACCCCTTGACCTCGATGCGATGAGGACAGCTATGCTTTGCCTGAAGGGTGAGCACGACTTTTCAGCCTTCGAGGGAGCTGGTAGCCCCCGATCCCATGCCGTTCGGACCGCAATAGATGTAAGCCTGACCGGAAAGGATGCGGATTGTTACGTGGTCTTCAGTATTGAAGCCGACGGGTTCCTGCGGCACATGGTACGAAACATTGTGGGAACTCTTGTTGATGTGGGGCTTAGGAAAATCCCGCCAGGGGCCTTTGAGGATATTCTGATATCAAAGGACCGCAAACAAGCCGGGATAACAGCACCTGCCCACGGGCTGTTCTTAAGGGAAGTAAAGTACACTTCAGGCCGCTGACTCGTCTATCAGGACCTTCCTGATGACAATATCGTCATAGGCAGACATGATATCCCTTCGGCTGATAACTCCCGTGATGTGTTTTGGATTCTGTTTGTTCACCACAGGGAGAACGGAAAAATCTCCTTGGATAATTCTCGTCAGGGCTAAAAATAGACTGTCATCTTCGGTCACAGTCACCACATCATGCGTAGCGATGTCTTGGGCGGTCAACGCTTTCTCGGCATTTTCATCAAAGGTTTTCTGGCAGTCGGATAAGGAAAGTATACCGATCAACTGGCCCGGGGCATCAACTACAGGAAAGGTATTAAACTTGCTGTGGTATACAAATTCCCTGAGTTGTCTGAGTGGCATATCTGAGCGGATCGTTTCTATTTCTCGCCTCATAGCCCGGCCTACGGGTACGTTTTTTAGTTGGCTGACTTCACGATCTGATTCTATCTCGACTCTATGGTATGTCGATTTGATTTCTTGAACCTTCTGGTTGTAATACTGGATGACCTCCCTGCGATCTAGCATCCCTATCAAAATCGTGTGGTCTTCTTCCTTGACAACAGGGAGCCTGTGAAGGTTGCGAATGGTAAATTTCTTGAGTACTTCATTCAGATCTTCAGAGGGTGTTGTGACGATGATATCCGGGTTGGCGATATCTTCCATGACCACAAGATCGCCAATTGCCTGATCGAAGAGGATGCCTCGAATATCGTTAATGGAGAAAATGCCCGTCAGCCTGTTTTCCTTGTTCACCACCGGGAAGTAATGCTGATCGGTCGAAGAAAACATCTTTCTGAAAGCCGAAAACGGCATATCTTCAGGGACCAATTCGACCTTTCTCACCTGAGGCATAAGTTCTTTCACCCGAATGGTGCCAAGAACGTCAACAAAAAAGTCTCCGCGGTGTGCATTGGAGTCTATCTTGGTTCGTACCTGCTTTACATAAATGGTCCATTTCCGTGAAAGCAAGAAAGCAAGGGAGCAAACCAGCAGGCTGGGCAGCAGCAGATGATATGAGTTCGTCATCTCGCTAACAAAGATAATGGTTGAGATTGGGGCATTGGAAACAGCGGCAAAGAACCCTGCCATGCCAACCACCACAAAGGCCCCAGGCTGTGTCACAATCCCTGGCACAATGGCATGGAAGGTCCTGCCTACTGCCCCTCCCAAGGCTCCGCCGATGACAACAGACGGGCCAAAGACACCACCGCTGCCCCCGGAACCGATGGAAAAAGAGGTGGTGAATATTTTTCCTATGGCTATGCCAAGGAGAAGAAGTGTGGGCAGTTGATTGTCTAAGGCTATTTGGGCAAAACCGTAACCAAAGGACAAGGTTTCAGGGAGAAAAAAACCGATGGCCCCTGTACACAGACCTCCAATGGCCGGCTTGATATGATTTGGGATCTTTACAGCCCTGGCGATGCGTTGGACTCCATAAAAGGACTTGATATACAGGATCCCGCCTCCAACCAAGACGAATGCAAGCACAATGTAAGGCCCCAGTTCCAAGGGGTTTTGAAAAATAAAATCCTGAGATTCAAATAGCGAACCCCATCCGAAGAAGAGGCAGAAGAGGCAGTACGCAACGACCGAAGAGATGCCAGCCGGGATGATCACCTCTGATTCAAATTCCGGGTCACGGTAGAGCACCTCGGCTGCAAAGAGGGCCCCGGCAAGGGGTGCCCGAAAGATGCTTCCCACGCCTGCTCCTATGCCTGCCGCCAACATGATGCGACGCTGCCGATCAGAGAGTTTCAACTTTGTCGCAAGGAACGAGCCAAATCCGGCCCCGATTTGAGCGATGGGCCCCTCGCGACCTCCTGAGCCGCCAGAGGTTATGGTGATCGCAGAGGCGATGGTCTTGATAAAAGGTATTCTTCCTCGGATAAACCCGCCCTTATTGTGATAGGCATCGATGGCCGCATCCGTGCCATGGCCTTCTGCCTCGGGTGCAAAGGTATACACAAGCCATCCGCTCATAATGCCTCCCAGAGCCGGGAGAAAGAAGAGCATCCAGCGATTAAAGGGTGTGTCCGTTGGGTGGAAAAGGTGAGGCTCTCCAGCAGGCGGGGGCGGGCGGTAGCCTGCTATTTGATCCATGAAGATATGCGAGCCCATCTGGCATAGATACTGAAAGGCCATAGCGCCCAGACCGGCAATGAGCCCTATCAGGACATAGTAGAATATCCATTTCCCTGCCATGGTAATGCGGGTACTTCTGATCTTCAGCATAGAATAGCTGGGCCACTTTTTCTTTTTCAAAGGAATTGCCTTTTTATTCAATCTTTGGTACTGGAGGTTTCGTTATTCGGGAATCGTTATTTGTTCACTATAGCTCAATCACGAAGGTACGAAAGCACGAATTGTCTCTGCGTTCTCTGCGAACTCTGCGGTGAACTGTTACCTTTTTTTCACGATTCACGAAAAACATGGACTAAATTTTCATTTTAAGCAGGCTCATACCCTCGGTCAAGAGAAAAGGTTCGAGGAGATTGAGGAGGGGCTAATGTTCTTGTCCGAACGAATCAAGGCGATCAAGCCGTCTCCTACCCTGGCCATAAACGCAAAGGCTGTGTCCATGAGACAGGCGGGTGTGGATGTGATCAGCTTCGGTGTTGGAGAACCCGATTTTGATACCCCCAGACACATCAGGGATGAGGCCATGCGGGCCATGGAGGATGGATTTACACGATATACGGCCGTGGGTGGTATTCCTGAGCTTAAAGATGCTATCATAGAAAAATTTCGGCGCGATAACACCCTCAGTTACGAACGTGACGAGGTAATGGTTTCCTGTGGAGGAAAACACGTTCTCTACAACCTGGCTCATGCCTTGTTGAACCCAGGCGATGAGGTGATAATCCCTGCCCCGTACTGGGTATCCTATCCACCGATTGTGATTCTTGCTGGTGCTGATCCTGTGATTGTTAGAACAGGGGAAGCAGATGATTTTAAATTGTCGCCAGAGTCTCTTGAGACGGCCATTACGCCTCGAACAAAACTGTTGATTCTCAACAGCCCTTCCAACCCGACTGGTTCGGTCTACACCGAATCCGAGTTGGATGCCTTGGCCAAGGTGATCTTAAAATATGATATTGGGGTCGTTTCAGATGAAATCTATGAAAAACTGATCTTTGACGATAGATCCTTTTGCAGCATTGCCCAGGTGAGTGAGGAGGTAAAATCTAAGACCTTTGTCGTAAATGGGCTATCCAAGACCTATGCGATGACGGGCTGGCGCATCGGATATGTGGCCGGAGCGCGTGAAGTCATTGCAGGGATGACAAAAATCCAGAGCCAGAGCACCTCAAACCCCAACTCCATAGCACAGAAGGCTGCGGTTGCGGCCTTGAACGGACCACAAGGTTTCATCCAAACCATGGTCCAGGCCTTTGACGAGCGGCGGAGATACCTATTACAGCGCTTGAATGCCATTACAGGAGTCCATTGCAATGTGCCTGGCGGGGCCTTCTATGCATTTCCGAATTTCAGCTATTATTTCAGTGCCAAGACGGAAGGAACAACCATAAAGGGTTCCGCCGGCCTTTGTGAGCACCTTTTAGCCGCAGCACGAGTGGCCCTGGTACCAGGAATAGCCTTTGGTGATGACAGTTTTATAAGATTTTCCTATGCAACAGGTCTTGGAACCATAAAGGAAGGGCTCGACAGAATAGAGGATGCTCTTGGGAAGCTGGTTTAGTCAGTGGAACTGACCACTGACCACTGATCTCTAAACCTAGCGGGTCTTTCTCTTGGACGCCTTGAGTGGATTGATCTTAGTATTTTTGGTCTGGGTTTCCTTTGTAACGTGGGTGGCGAAGTTGCAATCGCCATTTCTCCACTTGACCAAAGGATCCGGACAGGCCGTGCAATACCAGCCGGAAACGAACTCTGAAGCTCGGCTACATCCATGGCATTCCTCCACGATTTGGTGGCAAACCCCACCATTAAAGGAACAACCTTTCTTGGTCATAAAGATGCACTCCAACCCTTTCTTTACACTTGTACAAACCATCGGAATCACCCCCCTTCGATAGCAAAAATCTTGGCGTTTTTATCAACCCATTTTGGGCTTGTCAACAAGATTTTGTACACTTTATGGCAAGGCTATTCCACCAGAGCGGCCTTGCTTATCGAGAAATCCGCCATTTGTGAATTGAAAACCTGTTGAGTGGCCGGCTTTTTGCATGACATTCATGGATGGACACGAGGACGGAAGCTACTGTTGTATTTGAGGAACATTGATGATAAATTAAAGATTTACAATTCAAGAATCAAGAGCTTGTTCTTCAAATAGTCAATAGTCAATCGAAAATCGTCAATCATAGAATGAGGTGAACTATGCCGGTCTTTATTTGGAAAGGAGAAGACAGGAAGGGGACAACCCAGAAGGGTGAAATAGAGGCCCCTCATGAGAGGGCAGTGCGTGCGCAACTGGGTCGTATGCAGATAAAACCTACGAAGATAAAGGAAAAGCCGAAGGATCTTTTTGAAAATGTCTCCTTCATGCAACCCAAGGTGCAAACAGCCGAGGTGGTGGTGTTTGCAAGACAATTTGCAACCATGATCGATGCCGGACTCCCGCTGATTCAGAGCCTTGATATTCTGTACTCCCAGCAAGAGAACAAAACCTTTAAGAAAACCTTGAAGGAGATCAAGGACTCTGTGGAACAAGGCTCAACCCTTGCGGATGCCCTGGGAAAATACCCCAATATTTTTGACGACCTGTTTGTTAACATGGTTGCAGCCGGCGAAGTGGGCGGCATCTTAGATACAATCTTGGATCGCCTTTCCGGTTACATGGAAAAGGCCATGAAACTGAAGAAACAGGTCAAGGGAGCCATGACCTATCCCATTATTGTCCTTGTTATCGCCGCTCTCGTGGTCGGTGTGATCTTGGTCTTTGTAATCCCGGTTTTTCAGAAGATGTTTGCTGATTTTGGGGGGGCCCTTCCAGCCCCTACCCAGATCGTGGTGGGCATTAGCAACTTTGTCAAAGGCAATATCCATTACATAATCGGCGCAGTCGTGGTTTTTGTTTTTGCATTCAAGCGGTTTTATTCCACTGAAAAGGGACGTGTGTTGGTGGACGACATTATGCTCAAGCTGCCTGTCTTCGGCTCCCTCTTGCGCAAGGTCGCCGTGGCCAAGTTTACGCGGACCATGAGCACCATGATCAGCAGCGGGGTGCCCATCTTGGAGGCACTGGACATAGTGGCAAAGACGGCGGGCAACAAGACCGTTGAAGCGGCTATTTACAAGGTCCAATCGGCTATCACAGAGGGGCGCACGATGGCAGACCCCATGAGTGAGAGCGGGGTGTTTCCGTCCATGGTGTGTCAGATGGTGGCAGTGGGAGAGTCTACAGGGGCCCTGGATGCCATGCTGGGAAAAATAGCCGATTTTTACGATGATGAGGTAGATGCTGCAGTTGGGAATCTGACCGCTATGATTGAGCCGTTTATGATGGCGTTTTTGGGTGTTACCATCGGTGGGCTGGTTGTTTCCATGTATTTGCCTATTTTCAAGATGGCGAGCATAGTTGGCGGATAGGGCGGTGGTTGGAGTTACTTCTAAGGAACTCTTAGTTCGCTTCCATTCCTTTCTTCCATTCCTTTCTTGGAATTGCAACCAGGCTAATAAAGTGCTATAGTTTCAGTAAGTTGTAGAGTTTCCGAATAGACCCGCCGGGCCTTTTATCTTGACACCTCCAGGCAAATACGTTAGCTCAATCGCGAATCGAATAACGAAGTGTTTATTGTGTTTATTGTGTTTATTGTGTTTATTGTGTTTATTGTGTTTGTAGTGTTTATTGAGTTTATTGAGTTCATAGGACTTTAACACAACAAACACAACGAACTCAACGAACTCAAGAAACTACCTATGTCAAAAAAGGCAGTGTGATAAGACTTGACACAAATTCTAAGGTCTTACCCTACGAAGACGGACAGCTCCACTATGGACGAAACGAGTGAAGTAATCCGCCAGCGACGTGAGAAGTCAAGGGCGTTGGCTGATCAGGGTATTGAGCTTTATCCCAACGACCTCAAGGTGTCACACACGGTTGATGCCGTAAAAGGGTACATTGATGAGCGGGCAGGGGCCGTGGACAGTACGGCCATGTTTGCCATGGCAGGCCGCATAACCGGACTCAGGTCTTTTGGAAAGGCGACCTTTATTCATTTTAGAGATTATACAGGACAGCTTCAGGCCTACATAAAACGAGACGAGATTGGCAAGGAGGCATATGCCTTATTCAAACAGTTCGATGTTGGCGACTTTATTGGGATAAAAGGAAATGTGTTTCAGACCAGGACGGGCGAGTGGACCATTTTGGCCAAGGAGATTCGACTCCTTTGCAAGGCTATCAGACCTCTTCCCGAGAAGTTCCACGGATTAAGGGATCCGGAAAAACGCTACCGTCAAAGGTACCTTGATCTCATCATGAACCCGAATGTTCGGGATATCTTTATCAAGAGGGCGCGCATCATTCAAGCCTTCCGAGATTTTCTCTTGGAGCAACGTTTCTTAGAGGTGGAGACGCCTATGATGCAACCCATACCTGGGGGGGCTGAGGCAGCTCCTTTCAAGACCTTCCACGATGCCCTGGGGATGGAGCTTTTCTTACGGATTGCACCAGAGCTTTACCTGAAGCGATTGGTGATAGGGGGATTTGATCGGGTCTTTGAAATTAATCGCAGTTTTAGGAACGAGGGGATCTCAACCCAGCACAATCCCGAGTTTACAATGCTGGAGTTCTATCAAGCCTACGCGACCCACAAGGACCTTATGTCGCTTACCGAGGAGATGTTTGTATTCGTGACCCGGCAAGTTTTGGGAGATACGCACTTTACGTATCAGGGTAACGCGATTGATATGACCGGGCCATGGCCTCGGTTAAGGCTGAGAGATGCTTTGAGCGAGCTGGGCGGCATTGAAGCTTCTATGTTGGATGATCGCGAGCGTTTGCTCGATTTTGCCAGATCAGAAGGGATTGAGATTAGAAAAACAAGGCGAGTTGGCAATATCCTCACGAAATTATTTGATGTGTTGGTAGAACCGAAGCTCATTGAACCGACGTTTGTCATAGGGTATCCGGTGGAGATCTCACCCCTTGCCAGGAGGAGCAGTTCAGACTCTAACATGACAGAGCGATTTGAACTCTTTATTGGAGGGCGGGAGATTGCCAACGGGTTTTCGGAATTGAATGATCCGGTTGACCAAAAAAGGCGCTTCTTGGATCAAGTTGCCGACCGAGAGGCTGGTGACCAAGAAGCTCACTATATGGATGAAGATTACGTGACGGCACTCGAATACGGCATGCCTCCGACAGCAGGCGAAGGTGTTGGGATAGACCGATTTGTAATGCTGCTGACCAATGCGGCTTCTATTCGTGAAGTGGTTCTATTTCCGCAATTGAGACGTCATTAGTGTTCGATTGCGGAATGAGACGAATGCGGATTGCGGATTGCGGAATGAAAGGCAACCCCAGTAACCAGTAACGAGTATCCAGCATCCAGCATCGAGTAACCAGTAACCAGTGACCAGCAACCAATAAACCGGCTTAACCGGCTCAACCGGCTTAACGAGACAACCAATCATGTCATTTGAATTTTTTATCGGCTTTCGATATCTTCGGGCCAGACGAAAACAGGCTTTTATTTCCGTTATCACATTCATTTCCGTCGCTGGGGTTATGCTTGGAGTAATGGCCATGATGGTCGTACTGGCGGTGATGACGGGATTCGGGACAGACATTAAGTCCAAGATATTGGGGGCAAATGCCCATATCAGGGTCATGAGCCGCATTGGCAAGTTAGACCAACATGATGAGGTCATGGCAAAGATTGAGGCCGTGGAGGGTGTAAGAGCTACAGCTCCTTTTATTTACAGCCAGGTCATGCTCCGTCGTGGTTCTCGCGTTTCCGGGGCTGTCTTGAGAGGGATTGATCCTTCGCGGGCCGGACGAGTAGTAGACCTGGAAAAGAGTGTGAAGGAGACCGATTTGCGGCTTTTGGGGGCCAGTGAGGTGCCAGCCGGCATCATACTGGGAAAGGAGCTTTCCCGGCTGTTGACGGCGTATCCGGGAGACGAAGTGTACGTCGTATCACCCTTTGGTGGCAGCCTGACCCCCGTTGGAGGTCGCATACCTCATATGAAGAAGTTTAAGGTCGTGGGTCTTTTTGATTCAGGCATGTACGACTATGACACATCCTTTGCCTACGTTTCCATTGAGTCGGCCCAGCGACTCCTCAGGCTCGGGCAGTCGGTTCATGGCATAGAGGTTAAGGTGGATGACATTTACAGTGTTGATAAGATCTCAAGGTCTGTTCTGGATCGTCTGGGTACTGCCTATTGGACACAGGACTGGATGCAAATGAACAAGAGTTTTTTTTCGGCCTTGAAACTGGAAAAGGTTGTGATGTTTATCATCCTGGTCTTGATTATTTTGGTAGCCGCCTTCAATATCATCAGCACCCTGATTATGATGGTCATGGAGAAGACAAAAGATATTGCAATACTCAAATCCATGGGTGCCAGTAGTAAGAGCATCATGAAGATTTTTATGTTGAATGGTCTTGTCATAGGTGTTGTTGGTACCATCCTCGGAATAGCGGGAGGCAGCGTGCTTTGTTTTCTATTGAAGCGGTACGAATTTGTGAAACTTCCGAGCGATGTGTACTACATTTCTACGCTTCCCGTCAGGGTGCAGGTGGGCGATGTGGCCCTGATAGCCCTGTCTGCCATAGCCATCAGCTTTTTGGCCACCCTCTATCCCTCCTATCAGGCGTCCAGATTGGACCCTGCAGCAGCCATCAGGTATGAATAGCCAGCAGCCACTGATAGATGTCATAGATGTCCGAAAATCCTTTATTACCAATGGTAATCGTGTGGACGTATTGCGAGGTGTAGATCTGAAAATTTACGAGGGAGAGATGGTTGCTATTGTGGGGGCTTCTGGTGTGGGTAAGTCAACATTTCTCCATGTGCTGGGTACCTTAGAACGACCAGACCATGGCGAGGTCCACTATAAGAGAGAAAGCGTTTTTACTTACGACGAGCGAAGACTCGCCTCTTTTCGCAATCAGACCATCGGCTTTGTGTTTCAATTTCACCACCTGCTGCCAGAATTCAATGCTCTGGAAAACACCATGATGCCCGCCTTGATTAGAGGTATGAATACCAAAGAGGCGTGTGAGCGGGCCGAAGCTATCCTGACTCGGGTTGGTCTGAAGGATCGTCTTGGACATCATATTGGGGAACTATCAGGGGGAGAGCAGCAAAGGGTGGCTGTGGCCAGATCTCTGGTATTGAAACCATCGATCCTGTTGGCGGACGAGCCCACTGGTAATCTGGATGCAAGGACCGCTGAGTCGATACATGATCTTTTGATCTCGTTGAACCGTAATGATGCCATTACAGCGGTGGTAGTCACCCACAATATGAAGTTGGCTGATAAGTTGTCCCGCAGGGTGACACTGGTAGACGGAAAGGTAGTGGAAATAGATTGAGGTGAGGATGCTCAAGTGGTTGTTGTTTGCGTCAATACTGCTGCTTTCTGGAGCCAGCGCGATAGCTCAGGAGGAGATTCGTGTCGTTGTCCTTCCGTTCGAAGTTCACGCCTCGGAAAGGCTCGACTACTTAAAGGGTCAGATCCGGGATCTTGTTGAAAAGCAACTAAGAGACGAAGGAGTCGTGGTTATCGATGCTGGCGAACCACTTGAAAGACTGCCCAGCACTGAGAAAGGCGACCTAAAGCTTTTGCGGACATTGGGGCTCCGTGTGGGGGCTGATTTTGTGATATGGGGGAGTTTTACCAGGATTGGTAAACGCTTCAGTTTGGATGTCAAGGTTATGGAATCATACGGGGATGCTCCTCCAGGGCCCGTTTATGTTGAAGGGGAGGGCCTTGAGACCTTGCTTGATTCTGTTCAAAGGCTAACCAGAGACCTTGGGATGAAGGTTTTCAGGCGGGAAAAGGTGGCAGAGATCATCATCACAGGGAACAAACGGATAGAATCTGAGGCGATCAAAAGAGTCATGAAGACCAAGAAGGGAGATATCTATCTGGCAAAGCATCTTCGGGATGATCTAAAGTCAATTTACAAAATGGGATATTTTGGTGATGTTCGCGTGGAAGTCTCCAGTACTCCACAAGGCAAAGTGGTCACTTTTCGGGTTGCTGAAAACGAAACCATCCGCAATATCGGAATTGAGGGTAACAAAGAGTTCGATGATGAAAAAATCAAAGATGTCATCAGCGTCAGGTCAGGTTCCATCTTGAACATAAACAAGGTTCAAGGCGACCTGAGTCAAATTGAAAATCTTTACAAGGAAAAAGGGTATCATTATATCAAGGTGACCTATGAGACAAAGCCTGTGTCAGAGAATCGTGCTGATCTTGATTTTATCATCACAGAGGGTGAAAAGGTATACATTAAGGCCATTTGTTTTGAAGGGAACAAGGCCTATGACAGCGAGACATTGAAGGACTTCATGAAGACCCAGGAGAAAGGGTTCTTCTCGTGGCTTACTTCGTCAGGAGATCTGGATCATGAAGTCTTGGACCTGGACGTGTCCAGGATAGCCGGACACTATCATAATCATGGTTACATTCAAGCAAAAGTAGCTGAGCCAAAGCTGACCTATGAGGGAAAGTGGATTCATATCAACATCAAGATTGATGAAGGACCCCGGTTCAAGGTTGGCGAGGTGGACATTGAGGGGGCTTTGATTCAGCCAAAAAGCGAACTGTTAAAAAAGATAAAGATTACTGAGGAAAATGTTTACAACCGCGAAATTGTACGAGAAGACGTTTTGACGCTTCAAGACATATACTCAGATGCAGGTTATGCCTATGCAGATATTTTACCGCGTATTGACCGGGACCCGAAGAAACTTACAGCCAACGTCACATATTTGATCAACAAGGGACCACTGGTCTATTTTGAAAAGATCATCATAACGGGCAATACCCAGACCCGTGACAAGGTCATTCGCAGAGAGTTGGAGGTGTATGAGCAGGAATTGTTCAGCGGCAGGCGCTTAAAGCGTGGGGTACGAAATCTTTACCGTCTCGAGTTTTTTGAGGATATCAAGGTAAATACCACCAAGGGAAGCGCTGACGACAAGATGATTCTCAAGATTGGTGTAACTGAAAAACCGACAGGCGCTTTCAGCTTTGGTGCAGGATACAGCTCCATGGAAAACCTGTTTGGTATGGTTTCGATTTCACAGAGAAACCTGTTTGGACGTGCCCAGATCCTGAATGTGAGGGCCCAACTGGGCGGAAGAAGCACCAGTTATACACTGAGCTTTACTGAACCCTGGCTCTTTGATATTCCCCTGTCAGCAGGTTTTGATCTTTACGACACTACTCGGGACTATGATACCTATGACAAGGACAGCCTCGGGGGCACCCTTCGGTTTGGGTACCCCGTTTTTGATTACACCCGGGCATCCCTGTCATACAACTATGACCGGGCGGACATCAAGAATATTGATACTGATGAGGCCGCGAAGTCTATCCAGAAGATGGAGGGGGAAAACGTTGGCCATACGATAACCGCCATCCTGCGCCGCGATTCAAGGGACCGCATTTTCAATCCCACTGAAGGTTCGAACAACAGCATTATGGTCAAACACGCAGGAACACCTATGGGCGGAGATATTGGGTTTACCAAGTATGTTGCGGATTCCGGATGGTATATTCCCCTTTTTTGGGGTACAGTCGGTTTCCTGCATGGCCGCATAGGCTACATAGGCGATGGCCTGCAGGACGATCCAGATGATTACAAGATGCCTGATTGGGAGCGTTTCTACCTGGGCGGCATGAGCTCGGTGCGGGGTTATGACTGGCGGGATATCAGCCCGAGGGATCGTGAGAACAATAAGATAGGCGGCAACAAGATGGTGCAGTTCAACGTGGAGTTTATCTTTCCGCTCGTAAAAGATGCAGGTCTCATGGGGGTCCTTTTCTACGATGCGGGCAACGCCTATGACAATAGAGAAGATATAGACCTCGGAGAGCTGCGAAGAAGTGCAGGCTATGGTTTTCGATGGTATTCGCCCATGGGCCCCATCCGTTTGGAGTATGGCTACATTTTGGATGATAAACAAGATCAGAAAGGCGATCATAGCTGGGAGTTCTCAATGGGGATGGCGTTTTGAGTCAGTGTTCAGTGGTCAGTGATTAGTTAGCACGAATGCGGAACATACCGAATTCGCAATTCGGAATTGAAAGAAGCTGAAATCAATAACCAGTTTCCAGTTTCCAGCAACCAATGACTAATGACCAAAAAAGGAGGTTTTTCATGAATATTCGCAACCTATTCTTAACGTTAACCCTTTGTTTATTTGGCCTGAGCGGAATCGCTTATGGGGCCGAGGTGCAAAAAATAGGAGTCATCGATCTCCAGAAGATAATCGACAAATCCAATCCTGGTAAGCGGTCATCCGTTGAGATCAAGAGCCAGGGAAAGAAAATGGAACAGATTCTCAAGAAGAAAGGGGCTGAGATTGAAGAGCTAAGGAAGACCCTGGATCAAAAGGCCCTGGTCATGAGTAATGAGGCACGCGAGGCAAAGGAACAGGACCTGCGTGTCAAGGTTAATGACCTGAAGTCTCTCCAGAGGCGATATCAGGATGTTCTAAGAGATCTCAACATCAATCTTCTAGGGCAAATCCAGAAAGATGTTTTTGAGATAGTTGAAAGAACAGGGAAAGCTGGCGGGTACTCGTTGATTATTGATCGTCGTGTAGGGGGCGTGGTTTACGCACCCAACGCCATTGACATCACCGACAAGGTCATAGAAGAATACAATGCCATGGATGCAAAGCGTGGCAAGAAAGAAGGCGAATCGGCGGAGTCAAAGAAAAAACAATAGATTTGTGGGAGCGGCATTCTTGCCGCGAGCTTCGCGGCTGAAAAGCCGCTCCCACAATTCTTGAATAACGAACAATGGAACTGCCTGTACATAAGATTGCCGAACTGGTCCGGGGTGAGGTTGTAGGTGATGGTGACTTCATCATCAGAGGTGTTGCTCCGTTTGAAAATGCCGGTCCGGATGATATCACCTTTGCTGCATCTGCCAGCTACAAGAAGCGCGTTGACGAGACCCGGGCAGCTGCTGTGATCGTCTCGCACGGGGTCTGCGAATCCAAAAAGATCCTTGTGCGTGTTGAAAATCCCTCTTTGGCCCTGGCCAAGGTATCTACCTTGTTTCATCCGGTTTGCCGCCCGGTGATTGGGATCAGTCAGGACGCCCATGTGGGCAAGGATTTCAAATGTGGCATTGATGTTTCCGTGTATCCGTGTGTGTTTATTGGAGACTATGTGACTCTGGGTGACCGCGTCACTTTATATCCCGGGGTTGTGGTTGCCAATGGCGTGGCGATAGGGGATGATGTCGTTGTGTATCCCAATGTATCGATTCTGGAACGATGCGAAATCGGCAGCAGAGTAATGATCCATGCAGGTTCTGTGATCGGGAGCGATGGTTTTGGCTTCGCATCTGATGGTGATCGGTATTATAGGATTCCACAGGTTGGTACCGTGCGCATCGATGATGATGTGGAGATCGGCGCTTGCAATGCAATCGACAGGGCGACCTTTGGGAGGACGTGGATCAAGCGGGGCGTCAAGACAGATAATCTGGTTCACATCGCTCACAATGTAGTGGTGGGCGAGGATACAGTCCTTGTTGCACAGGTAGGCATATCAGGCAGTGTAATGATTGGAAATCATGCGATACTCGCTGGGCAGGCAGGAGTGGCAGAACATGTCACCATTGGCAACGGGGTCACAATCGGCCCCCAGGCAGGGATTGCCAAGTCGATACAGGACGGCCAGATTGTATCCGGTTTCCCGGGAATGCCCCATCGGCTTTGGTTAAAAGCGTCCAGCATTATCCCCAAGCTTCCGGATATGAAAAAAAAGCTAAGAGAATTGGAGAAACGAATTGAGAAGATGGAAAAGTCATAGAATACAAAGTGTCTAAAGTGCCTAAAGTTCAAGGACTTACAGCTTATTGAATTGTTGGCCTTGATCATGGTTTCGGGTACTTCTTCATTTGTGTGGGAGCGGCATTCTTGCCGCGACCGTCGCGGCCGGAAAGCCGCTCCCACAGATTGGCCCAAATGATGATCGAGGCAGAGTTGTGTGTTTTATGCATTAAATTTTAGGCACTTTAGCTCACTTTAGTTCACTTTAGGCACTCAACATGTCAACGGCTTTTCCGTTTGATGTTAAGCAATTGTAATCACAGGCAAGCTGTTGGAAGGAAATGACACATGGAAACGGTATATGACATTCGAAAGATCATGGAGCTTTTGCCCCATCGGTATCCCTTTGTTCTGGTTGATCGGATCGTAGAAATGGTACCCGATGAGCGTATTGTTGGCCTCAAGAATGTAACCATGAATGAACCATTCTTCCAGGGACACTTTCCAGGGACACCCATTATGCCAGGCGTGCTGATCGTTGAAGCCATGGCGCAGGCAGGAGCAATCCTTGCTAATGCTTCTCGTTCTGAGGAGAAGAGGAAAGAACTGATCTATTTTATGGGCATTGATAAGGCCCGTTTCAGAAAACCTGTGATTCCAGGAGACCAGCTCATCTTAGAAATAATTCCTATCAAAAGACGCGTGAACGTTTTCAAGATGTCCGGTAAGGCGACTGTGGCCGGAACTCTGGTTGCGGAGGCTGAGGTCATGGCCATGATAGGAGAAGAACCATGATACATCCTACTGCAATCGTTGATCCCGGGGCCGAGATAGATTCTAATGTTGAGATCGGACCGTATTCCGTAATAGCCGGTGACGTCAAAATACATGCAGGCACTATCATTGGCCCTCACGTTACCATAGATCAGTACACGACCATCGGGGCTGATTGCAAAATATTTCAACACGCAGCCATAGGTGCTGTTCCTCAGGACCTGAAATTTGGGGGAGAGAAGTCGGTCGTAAAGATTGGTCGGGGAACCACAGTCCGAGAATTTGTGACAATTCACAGGGGGACTGAGGCCGGCGGCGGAATCACCGAGATCGGCGAAGAGAATTTTTTGATGGCCTACACGCACATTGCGCATGATTGCTTGACCGGGCAAAAGGTGATCTTTGCAAATGCTGCCACCCTTGCCGGCCACATCAGGGTGGGAGATTGTGCCACCCTGGGTGCCTTTGTAGCCGTTCACCAGTTTGTGCGGATCGGAGACTATGCCTTTATAGGTGGCGTGACTGGTGTGACAAAGGATATTCCGCCATACGTACTGGCATCCGGCACACCCCGCGCCAGACTCCACGGGTTGAATGCCGTGGGTTTGAAGCGGCATGGCTTTTCAACAGAGACCATGCATGCCCTCAAGAGGACCTATCGAATCCTGTTTCGGCTAGAATTGACCTTGAACGAAGGGATTGAAAGGGTTGCTGCTGAGGTAGATCAGATACCGGAGGTTGTTAATTTTATAGAATTTATCAAGTCCTCTGAGCGGGGGATAACGAGATAACACGGTTTTTGGGGTTTATTGTGTTGGTTGAGTTTCTTGAGTTTGTCGAGTTATGACCCAATAAACCCAATAAACCCAATAAACTCAATGAACTCAATGAACTCAATGAACCCAAAAATCGGACTCATAGCCGGGAGCGGGCAGTTCCCCGGCATTTTTTCAAAGGCGGCCAGGGAAAGGGGGTTGAAGGTTTACGCAATAGCCCATGTTGGGGAAACCGATCCCCGACTGGAAAACCTTGTAGAGGCGATAAGGTGGGTAAAGATCGGCCAATTGAAGCGACTTATTGCATTTTTTAAGGAAAATGGAGTCAGTGATGCGGTATTGGCTGGGGCCATCACCAAGACCAAGATGTTTTCAGGGGTGAGGCCGGACCTGAGGGCTCTGAAGGTACTGGCCACTATGGATCATACGCAGGACGATGGACTCCTGCGGGCCTTTGCCGGCGAGTTGGAAAAAGAGGGGATAACCATTCACCCTTCTACTTTCTTGGTGCCCGAACTCCTGGCAAAAAGAGGATGCTGGACACGGCGCAAGCCGACCAGGTCCGAGATGGCCGATGTACATTTCGGATGGCGTATAGTCAAGGAGATTGGAAGGTTGGATATTGGCCAGACTGTGGTGGTTCGGGACAGGTCAGTGATGGCGGTTGAGGCTATTGATGGTACTGATGCCACCATAACGCGAGGAGGGGGGCTTGGAAAGGAAAAAACGGTCGTTGTGAAGGCAAGTAAGCCCAACCAGGATATGCGATTCGACATGCCGGCCGTCGCGGTCAAAACCATTGAGACCATGCGTGATGTTGGAGCGTCGGTCCTGGCCGTTGAGGCAGGCAAGACGGTGGTCTTTGGCAGGGAAGAGATGGTTGCACTGGCTGATCGAAGCGGGATTGTGATTATAGGTGTAGAATAGTGAGGGTTTGTAGCGTGGGGGCTCTGTCCCCCACGATTGCCTTTGGGGATGTGCCCCACAGAGGGGGCACGCTACTGAGCAAGCTATGAAAGAGTTACGTGTAGGCGTCGTGGGAGTCGGATACCTCGGCAGGTTTCACGCTGAGAAATATGCCCGGATGGATGGGGTGAAGCTTGCGGGTGTGGTGGACATCATTACCGAAAGGGCGCAAAACGTTGCAAAACGGCTTGGAACGGAATCTTTTACCGATTACAGAGATCTCATAGGTGAAGTAGACGCAGTGAGTGTGGTGGTACCCACCCCCCTTCATTTTTACATTAGCCGTGATTTCTTGGAAAATAATGTGGATGTCTTGATCGAAAAGCCCATAACAGAGACTCTTGAGGAGGCAGATGCTCTAATAAAGATTGCAGATTCCCACGGCCCAATCATCCAGGTGGGGCATCTGGAGCGATTCAATCCCGCGGTGATAGCCCTGAGGGAAGTCGTGGACCGTCCCCTCTTCATAGAGTCTCACCGTTTGAGTGTTTTTAAGGAACGGGGAACCGAAGTGGATGTAGTTTTAGATTTGATGATCCATGACATCGATATCATATTAAGTTTTGTCAGGTCAGAACTCAAGAGCATTCATGCGGCAGGTGTTCCGGTCATATCTTCTTGCGTGGACGTCGCCAACGTGCGGCTTGTCTTTGAGAATGGCTGTGTTGCCAATATAACTGCCAGCCGTATTTCCCTGAAAAACATGCGAAAGATACGTATTTTCCAGAAAGATACCTATGTTTCGGTCGATTATGCGAATCATGAGATTACGATTGTCCGGAAGGACGGGAAGGGTACCGAGCTTCCCATCCCCGGCATGTCTTTGCAACGAACAAGCTTTGAGAAAGCCGATTCCCTGGAATCTGAGCTGGAGGCATTTATACGGTCCGTAAGAAATCGTGAGGCCCCGTTGGTATCGGGGAGAGACGGGCGGAATGCCCTGCGGGTTGCCCTTAGCATCATGGACCAGATCGAGGAGACATTGAAGTGCCTAAAGTGAGCTAAAGTGACCTCTTATCATTCGCTTAATAGGGATAGACTTTTGTTAATTTTGAGAATCTATATACTCCTCAGGTTTCGGGTTTCAGAAACCAGGTTCCAGGTGTCGGGTGTCAGGTTTCAGTTTTTGCGTTTCTCTTTCCTGAGAACACTGACACCTGAAACCTACATGTGCCCTGAAACCTGAAACCAAAACGGGATAAAGATTTAGGTCCATATAAGAATTAATCTAAGTACGAATTTAATAAGCGAACGATGAGTTGTGAAGTTGCAAGACAAAAAGATAATGATTATCGCCGGAGAAGCCTCCGGTGACATGCACGGTGCGCATCTGGTAAAGGCTATTCGGGCTCTCAATCGAGAGCTCGATTTCTTTGGTATAGGTGGAAACGCCCTTCAACAGGCCGGCGTTCGCCTGATGGTTGACAATTCCCAAATAGCTGTCGTCGGGATTTCGGAGGCCTTTTTGAAGTTCAGAGTCATTCTGAGTGCTCTCAGGGTTGTCAAGAAAGGGCTAAGTAAAATTCGCCCCGATCTCCTTATTTTGATCGATTTTCCGGACTTTAACCTGCACGTTGCCGCTGGTGCCAAAAAACTGGGTATCCCTGTCATGTATTACATTAGTCCGCAAGTATGGGCGTGGCGGACCGGGAGGGTAAAAAAGATCAAGAATGTGGTTGATCATATGGTCGTGATTTTCCCTTTTGAGGTAGCCTTTTACAAGAAATGGCATGTCCCCGTGACCTTTGTTGGGCATCCTTTACTGGACAGCATGACGTCCGGGACATCGAGGGAGAAAAAGGGAAATCTCAAGGGGGACAGCTTGCTGATCGGGCTGCTGCCTGGAAGCCGAAACGGGGAGATTACGCGTCTCCTTCCCACCATGGTGCATGCGGCAGATATTCTTTCGGAACAGCTTCCAGGTATCCGCTTTGCTATACCTGTGGCCTCTTCGGTGGACAGGACCCTCGTAGAGACCATTGTTGAGGGGGGAACCGCAAGGTTTTTGATCCTGCGCGATGGGCTTCGAGATGTATTGGATGAGGCCTCATTGGTCATAACAGCTTCTGGGACCGTGACATTGGAGGCGGCCATAGCGGGCACGCCTATGATTATCGTGTATAAGGTATCGCCTCTCAGTTACTGGCTTGGAAAGCGCCTGATTCGCGTAAAACATATTGGCATGGCCAACCTGGTTGCTGAAAGACCGATCGTGCCAGAGCTGATTCAGCACGAAGCGTCAGCCAAAAAGATTGCCCACCAGGCGTCACAGATGCTCAGAGACGAAAAAGGGCTTGCTGAAATCCGGCACAAGCTGCGTCATGTTGCACAGAGTCTGGGCGCTCCAGGGGCCTCGAAACGGGCTGCGGAGGTGGCCATCAGGTTGCTTTCGGGCAACCGTGTTTGTTGAGTTTACATGGTTTCTTGTGTTTGTTGAGTTATAACCCGACAAACTCAATGAACCCGACAAACCCGACAAACTCAACAAACCCAATGAACCCAACAAACTCAATTAACCCCATACGGAATACGTTGAAGTGGTGGCTGGTCGGCTGGCTCGGGAAAGGTTTGACCGACCTGATTTGCAGCACGATCCGCATTCGGACTATTGACTTTGATAAGGCCAGGGCGGAGATCGAGTCAGGGAGATTTATCTTTGCCTTTTGGCATTCGAGAATACTTATGCTTAGCTACCTTTACAAGCGGTTGGGTGCCGCCATCCTCGTCAGCAAATCCAAGGACGGGGAGATCATTGCGCAAATACTGAAGCGTCAAGGCCATAAGACAATCCGGGGTTCCACCTCACGGCACGGCGTTCGAGCTCTGGCAAGGTTAATCAAGGCCCTTAAGGAAGAGATTTGCCCCGGAGTTGTGGTTCCGGATGGTCCAAGGGGCCCCCGGTTCAGGGTTCAGCCCGGCGTTATAACTCTGGCTCAAAAGACAGGATATCCTATTGTACCTCTCAGCTACAGCGCAGAGAGGATAAAGATCTTTGCCAGTTGGGATCGGTTTATGCTTCCCTGTCCGTTTACTGAAGGTAGAGTTATCTATGGCACACCTATTTCAGTCCCGTGCAAAGTCGATGCAGAGACAAAAGAGGTCTATCGCGCAAACCTTGAAGCAGAACTGAATCGAATCACAAAATTTGTGGACCTATACTATGGTCACGCGATAGACTAACACCCAAAGTGTAACTTCTCAATAAGTTCGGGTAAATCAGATTTCACGACTATTTACTGGATTCCCGCTTTCGCGGGAATGACAGCCACTTACACCCAATCGTCATTCCCGCGAAGGCGGGAATCCAGCAGCGATTACCCGGACTTATTGAGAAGTTACCCCAAAGTGAGCTAAGGTGCCTAAAGTTAAAGGAATAAAATAACCTTTTAAGAAAGGGTTTTTTAGGTCCTCCGTTCAAATCTTTCGACCTGTGCGGTTGGACAGTTTGCCCAGGTCATACCTTCGGACAGCACGACGATATACTGGTTACAATGCTCTGCGTTGTAACCCTACCGCTGGACGCTTACGTTCCCACGCAGAGCATGGGAACGAGAATAACTCACGTTTTATTTCGTGTTTTCGTACTTTCGTGTTTTCGTGATTGGTTTTGTATAGTTTCTTAACCGCACAGGTGGAAATCTTTTCCTATTTCATATCCAGTATGGCTAAGAACAAGAAACGTCGCACAGATTCATCAAAAATATACCGGAGAATTCTGGCGCTTGTAAAATTACAGTGGCTTCGTCTCCTTGTGGCCATGTTGTGCATGATGCTGGTGGCATCATTGACCGCAGCAACGGCCTATCTTGTCAAGCCTGTACTGGACGAAATCTTTTTTAATAAAAATGTTAGGATGTTGAAGCTCCTCCCCCTTGCCATCATCATGCTCTACATATTGAGAGGGGCTGCCTACTTTGGACAGGCATATCTCATGAATTATGTAGGCCAAAGCATTATCAAGAGATTGCGTGATCAGCTTTACAGTCACATTCAGATGCTGCCCTTATCCTTTTTCCACAAACATGAGACTGGCGTCCTGATGGCAAGGATTATCAACGACGTTAACATTGTCAAAGGGATGGTGTCCAATGCTGTTACAGCACTGTTAAAAGATTCCTTTACAATCATAGGCCTGCTATTCGTCATCTTTTACCGGGACTGGAAACTGGCCTTGATTGCAATCACTGTTTTTCCTGCTGCCGTAGTTCCTATTGTGAAATTCGGCAGGCGCGTACGGCAGTTCAGCACCCGGTGCCAGGAAGCCATTGCAGACATGAGTTCCCTTCTCCATGAGACCTTTACGGGGACGAGAATCGTAAAGGCATTTGCGATGGAACCGTACGAAAATAAGCGTTTTTTTGAAAGAACCCTTCAGTTGTTCAAGTATGAAATGAAAGCTGTAAAGATAAAATCGATGTCTTCGCCCGTGATGGAACTGCTAGGTGGCATCGGCATCACTTTTATTATCTGGTACGGTGGATACAAGGTGATCACGGGGACCTCGACACCAGGGACCTTCTTTTCTTTTATGGCCGCGCTCATCATGTTGTATGCGCCTGTCAAGAGAATCAGTCCACTGAACAACGTTATCCAGGAAGGCCTGGCTGCGGCTGTTCGAATCTATGACATTCTCGATACTGATTCGGACATTATAGAGCGGCAGGATGCTGTGGAGCTCGAGCCAAAGGATCACGGAGTGGTTTTCCGAAATGTGTCTTTCAAATATGACGAGCAACTGGTCCTGAGAAACATCAATCTTGAGGTGAAAAGCGGCGAAGTTATAGCCCTGGTAGGCGTCAGCGGCGGTGGCAAGACCACCCTGGTGAATTTGATTCCGCGCTTTTATGATGTGACCGAAGGGGCAATCCTCATTGACGGGCATGATGTCCGGGATGTGACCATTGGCTCTCTTCGCAGACAGACAGGCATTGTCACGCAAGACCCCATTCTTTTCAATGATACCATTAGAAACAATATTACCTATGGCAATCTTAATGCGTCAGAGGCCGACATCATTGCAGCTGCCAGGGCCGCCTACGCTTATGATTTCACTCAAAGTTTTCACGACAAGTTCGACACTATTGTCGGCGAAAGTGGTGTACGGCTTTCCGGGGGGGAAAAGCAGCGCATTTGCATTGCCCGTGCGCTTTTGAGGAATGCCCCTATCCTGATTCTGGACGAAGCCACCTCCTCACTCGATACTGAGTCGGAACTGGCTGTTCAGCGTGCCCTTGAAAATTTGATGAAGGGGCGGACGACCTTTGTGATCGCCCACAGGCTTTCCACTGTTCGACATGCTGATCGGATCATCGTGATTGTGAACGGGACGATTGTAGAGGAGGGCAAACACGAGGAACTCTTGGCCCTCCGTGGTGAGTATTCTAAGCTTCACGAAATGCAGTTTGACGATAACAGATGAAAGTTTCTCGATCCTGACACCTGAAACCCGAAACCTGACACCTTTTCCCCAAAGCTAAATACGTAGCAGACGGACATGGATTTTCTCATTGCCAACAGCTGTGATTCACACCCCAGATGAAACTGAACACCCATATCAACAGATATGTCTTCAGGGAGATGATACCTCCCTTTCTCATCAACCTGATCTTGTTTACCCTTATTTTCCTGATGGCCGAGATACTCGATGTTACGGACCTGATCGTGAACCATAGGGTGAGTGTCTCTTCTGTCCTCCTCATGTTGATCTGCTCCATACCTTCTTTCCTGGTTTTTGTTCTTCCTATGTCGATCATGATGGGTGTGCTACTTGCTTTTCTGAGATTGTCAAATGACAATGAGATCACTGCACTGAAATCGGCAGGGCTTAGCATCTTCAGGCTTCTTTTTCCCGTATTCGTCTTTTGTCTTATGGGGTGTTTGGTGACCGGTTTTATGTGTATATATGGGTCGCCGTGGGGGAGGCTTTCTTTTAAGGCGTTGCTGTTTGAAGCCGCCAAATCGAATATTGACATAGGGCTAAAAGAGAGGACATTCAACGACAGTTTCAAGAATGTTATGCTGTATGTGGGTAAAATCGACGCGCAAGACAAGACCCTGGGCGATGTTTTTATTGAAGACCGGCAGACTCCAGGAACGGTAAGCACTGTTGTTGCTCCCAAGGGGAAGTTTTTTTTCGATCCGGAAAGACTGACCTTCCGGTTGAGACTGTTCAACGGGATTATCAATAAGGTGGACCAGAAGAATAAAACCGCACATTCTGTTAGCTTCGATATCTATGATTTTAAGCTTGAAGTCGCCCAGGTTCTATCTGCAAGAAAACATGGCCAAAAAGGGAGAAAAGAGATGAGTTTGGGGGAATTACGCCACAGTTTAAGGGAAGCTGCCAGGAAAAATGCAAAATACTATTTGACGTTGATGGAATATCACAAAAAATTCTCCATCCCCTTTGCATGTTTTGTCTTTGGACTTATAGCAGTCCCCCTGGGAGTTCAATCAAAGTCTGCAAAGCGATCTTTTGGGATGGTTCTTGGTCTGTTTTTCTTTCTAATTTACTACATATTTCTGTCTGCGGGCTGGGTCTTTGGCGAGGCAGGGGTATGCCCGCCGGTCGTTTGCATGTGGGGCCCTAACCTGGTGATCGGGTCTGTTGGTCTATATCTACTCATCTTGAGTGCAAAAGAACGCCCCCTCTTGCCAGGACTGACCCGTTTCGTTAACACGCAATGCGACAGAATTGGTATTGAAAAGCGTGAGGGTTGACCGTTCACCGTTTTCCGTTCACCGACAAACAGAAGGTCGTAATGACCAGATGCGCTCGATAAGGCGGACAACGGTTAACAGTGAACGGCGAACGGTAACTATGACGATAATTCACAAGTACCTGACCAGGGAATTACTGAAGTATTTTTGTATAGTCGTGGCCACTGTCGTGGGCATATATATGGCCGTCGATTTTTTTGGAAAGATCGACAATTTTCTGGAGGCCAGGCTGCCCATCTCAAGGGCCCTTGCTTTTTTTGCGCTCAAGATTCCTTTTATAGTGGCACAGATAACGCCAGTGGGGGTGTTGCTGGCTGTGCTCATAGTCTTTGGCCTAATGGTCAACAGTAATGAGATAGTAGCCTTGAAAAGTGGTGGGGTGAGCGTTTTTTATCTGTTCAAGCCTGTCCTTGTTCTGGGGCTGATATTCAGTGCTCTGCTTTTCTTCTTTTGCGAGGTGTTGGTCCCGATAACTATGGGGAGAGCAAATAAAATATGGCACAGTGAAGTCAAAAAAGAATCTGCGGTTACTTCCAGGGAAAAGAATATCTGGATCAAAGGTAATCGCTCCATTTCCCACATTACATATTTTAAGCCCTCTAATGAGACTATATTCGGCGTAACACTGAATTATTTTGACGAGGGCTTCCGCCTGACAAAGCGGATTGATGCTCAAAAGGGTGTTTACAAGGGAGGAAGATGGCATTTGTTCAATGTTGTCGAGCAGGACCTGGTGAAGGATGATAGAAGCTACAAAGTAACCTATCGGGTAGAAAGTCCTGCAAGGCTTGAATTTGTTCCCGAAGACCTGAAGAGGGTGGTGAAGAAGTGTGAAGAAATGAGTTATGGTGAGCTGTCTGCATACATACAGGAGGTGGAAGAAGAAGGATACGATGCCACCAGCTACAGGGTGGACCTCAACGCCAAAATAGCTTTTCCACTTGTTTGTGTTATCATGAGCATTGTGGGGACTGGCCTGGCCTTGTGGAGAAAAAAGAAAGAAGGGTTTGCCAGTAGTGTTGTTTACGGTATTGGGATGGCATTCCTTTACTGGACCCTTTACAGCTTCTGTTTATCCTTGGGATATGGCGAGATATTGCCACCAATGATAGCCGCCTGGTTAACCAACGCCATATTTGCATGTCTTGGCACCCTCATGCTACTCAATACCAGTTGAACATGGTTGACGTATGGGCTTTTCCTTAATCCGCAATTCCATACAGCGGGTGATGACTCAAGGGGATGTTGCTGAATCGGCCTTTTCATCACCTTCTGAATGGGTACTTTACGCATGTTCCCAGGTATACCAACTGGCGGCAAGATCCAGGATACATCTCTACGAGAATGGTATTCTTGAGCAGAAGAGTCTCCCGTGCAAGGTTGTATCCATAGGCAATATAACCATGGGCGGCACTGGAAAGACCCCTATGGTGCACTATGTGTCAAGTCTATTGAAAGGGCTTGGCCTAAAGGTAGCTGTCATCAGCAGGGGATATGGTGGTTATACACAACGTTCCGGAGGAATTGTGTCAGATGGTAAGACCACATTTATGGGACTGCGGGCATCGGGTGACGAACCGCAACTCCTTGCCTCAAAGCTCAAGGGGACCCCTTTGCTCGTGGGAAAGGACCGCTATCGGGCTGGCAGACGGGCCATTAGCAGGTTCGGCGCATCAGTCCTGGTCCTTGACGATGCGTTTCAGCACTTGCCTTTGAAAAGGGATTTAGACCTATTGCTTTTAGACAGCACACGGCCCTTTGGCAATGGCTATTGCATTCCAAGGGGCACACTGCGGGAACCTGTGGAACAGATAAAACGAGCCAGTGCCTTCGTCCTAACTCGATGGACAGAAGACAGCAATTTGACTCGAGGGAGCTCTATGATTGAGCCCTATGTCCAGGGGCGTCCGATTTTCAGGTGCATGCATGTACCTGAAACGCTGTTTGTGCCTGCCCGAAAGAAGGCCCTCGATCTAGCGAGTTTGAAGGGACGAAGGCTTTTTGCTTTTTCTGGTATTGCCCGAAATGAGTTCTTTCGTGAAACCATTGCCAAGCTTGAAGGCCATGTCGCTGGTTTCTTGGAGTTTCCGGACCATCATCGGTACGCCCATCACGATCTGGGGCTCATTTGGAGAAGGGCCAGGGACCTGAATGTGGACAACATCATCACGACCGAGAAGGATTACGTGAATATTTTGACGGAGATTCCATCAATGCCGCAACTCTTTGTTCTTGCGATTTCCATCTCGTTTGGGGATGATATAGAAGCCTTTACAAGGTATTTAAAGAGCCAAATTATCCCTTAGATTCATCCCAAAATAATGAGTTAACAGCAAGAGTAAATGGAGCTTTCTTTAACCTCGAGGTTGCAAAAGGGGGGGGGGCAAAATGAAGTCTTTAGTGACAGGGGCGGCTGGTTTTATTGGATCGCATTTGTGCGAATATTTGATTGAAAAAGGATTTGAGGTTGTAGGCATCGATAATTTTATGGATTACTATCCTAGATCCATAAAGGAAGCAAGTATTGCTGATTTGAGGAAGCATCAGAATTTTGAGTTTGTTGAAGCGAGCCTTGTTCAAGTGGACTTGACAAAGCTTTTGGACGGGGTTGATGTCGTTTTTCATCAAGCGGCCCAGGCGGGGGTGCGGGCAAGTTGGGGACAAAACTTTAAGATTTACTCTGATAACAATATTGTTGCCACCCAGATGCTCCTTGAGGCATGCAGGGAAAGACCTGTCAACAAATTTGTTTATGCTTCCTCCTCTTCGGTTTACGGAGATACCAGAGATCTTCCCATGAGGGAATCTTCCCTGCCGTGTCCGGTTTCCCCGTATGGTGTTTCAAAGTTGGCTGCAGAACACCTTTGTTTTCTTTACTGCAAAAATTTTGGAATACCAGCGGTTTCACTGCGATATTTCACGGTTTATGGTGCCCGGCAGCGACCAGACATGGCCTTTCATCGCTTCTTTACATGGGCCTTGCAGGACAAACCTCTTAAGGTATACGGGGATGGTGAACAGAGCAGAGACTTCACTCACGTGGACGATATTGTAGAGGCAAACTGGCTGGCTTTAGAAAAAGCTCTTCCAGGCGAGGTATTCAATATTGGGGGAGGCTCACGTATTACTCTGAATGGGGTCATTGAAATAATAAAGGAGATAGCGGGCAGAGAACTGGAGATAGACTATCAGGCTAAGCAAAAGGGGGATGTGCGGCACACCATGGCCGATATGACCAAGGCTAAAGAAAAACTGGGATATAAGCCGAAAGTGTTGATCCAAGAGGGGCTCCTAACGGAGTATGAGTGGATCCGGGATCTGGTTGAGTGGTCGAGTAGTTGAGTAGTTGAGTGGTTGTTTGTGAACCAGGAACGTACGGAATGCGGATTTGCGGCTCACGCCTTGAAAAGAGTACGGAATGCGGAATTGGGGTTTTCAACTTTAGGCACTTTAGCTCACTTTAGCTCACTTTCCCTGATAACAAATGACAAATAACAAATGACAAATAACAAATAACAAGTGACAAGTGACAAGTGACAAGTGACAAGTGACAAGTGACAAGTGACCACTTGACCACTTGACCACTTGACCACTTGACCACTCGACTACTCAACCATTTAACCGTTTTTTTACAAAAGGAGGTAAAATCATGGCAATCAGTCAGGAGTTGTTGGATATCTTGGCCTGTCCCAAATGCAAAGGGGACATTTATCTGAATGAAACAAAAGATGGACTTATCTGTGACAAGTGCAAACTCCTTTATGAAATAAAGGATGACATTCCCATCATGCTCATCGATGAAGCAAAGCCGATAGAAAGCTGAATAATGTGGGATAACATATACATACTCGGCATTTCCTGCTTGTACCATGACAGCGCCGCCTGTCTTGTCCGAGACGGCAATATTCTGGCCGCCGTCCAAGAGGAACGATTTACACGAAAAAAGCACGATCCAAAATTCCCGAAGAATGCGATCAAATACTGTTTGGATGAAGCAAGCATTACGATTCAAGACGTGAATTACGTAGTTTTCTATGACAAACCCTTCCTGACTTTCGAGCGTCTCCTTATGAGTTACTTGACGGTAGCTCCTAGAGGCCTTCGATCGTGGCTGGAAGCCATGCCTCTGTGGCTTGGTCAGAAGCTACACATTCCCAAAGTCATTCAAAGAGAAACAGGCTATGAAGGGGATGTCCTCTTTACGGAGCACCATGAAGCCCACGCCGCCTCCGCCTTTTATCCATCGCCTTTTAACGAGGCAGCCATTTTGACCATTGACGGCGTTGGGGAATGGGCCACCGCAAGTTGCGGGTTTGGAAAGGATAAGGACATCACTTTGCTAAAAGAACTCCATTTCCCCGATTCTCTAGGGTTGCTTTATTCTGCCTTTACTTATTTTACTGGGTTCAAAGTAAACTCGGGCGAATACAAGCTCATGGGCCTGGCCCCATACGGCGTGCCTCGGTACAAAGATCTCATCCTCTCGGAACTGGTAGATCTGAAAGAAGATGGCTCCATCCGGTTAAATCTTTCTTACTTTGATTTCCTGGGCGGCCTGCGCATGACGAACAGGCGCTTTGCCAAACTCTTTGGTGGACCTTGCCGCAAACCCGAAACGGATATCACCCAAAGGGAAATGGACATTGCGGCAAGTATTCAAGCCGTTACCGAAGAGACCGTCTTAAGAATGGCAAACCATGTTCACAAAAAAACGAATCAAAAGAATCTGTGCCTTGCAGGCGGAGTGGCCCTTAACTGCGTTGCTAACGGCCGCATACTGAGGGAAGGTCCTTTTGAAGATATCTGGATACAGCCTGCTGCTGGCGATGCCGGTGGAGCGCTGGGGGCAGCCCTATCCGTTTGGCACCGATATCTCGGAAATGAAAGGCCAAATGCTACCGGACATGATAGCCAGCAAGGATCATATCTTGGACCTTCTTTTTCCAATGAAACAGTCAAATCCTTCCTCGAAAGTAAAGATTGCCCGTATCATGAACTCGACTCGGGTAAGAGAGCCGAAATCATTGCCGAGCAGATCACTGAAGGAAAGATCGTGGGATATATGACGGGACGGATGGAGTTTGGGCCAAGGGCTTTGGGGGCAAGAAGCATTCTTGGAGACCCCAGGCGGGAAGATACCCAGACCGTCATGAACCTCAAAATAAAGTATCGCGAATCTTTCAGGCCTTTTGCCCCTTCTGTATTAGAGGAAAAGGCATCCGAATACTTTGACATAGACAGGCCAACCCCGTATATGCTTCTAGTAGCAAGTGTCAGAGAGGGAAGACGTCTTCCTCAGCCTTCCAGCGAGGGGATCTCAATGCTGGAGCGCCTCAAGGTGAAAAGAAGCGACATGCCCGCTGTGACTCACCTGGATTATTCGGCTCGCCTCCAGACAGTGAATCAAAACCAGAAGCCGGACTACCATGCCATCATCTCAGAATTTGAGAGATTGACCGGTTGTGCCGTGATAGTCAATACGAGTTTCAACGTCCGAGGCGAACCCATCATCTGTACGCCGGAAGATGCTTACCGGTGTTTTATGCGGACCGAGATGGACGTACTGGTCATGGAAGATTGTATGCTATTTAAGAAAGAACAACCGTCCTGGGAGGAAAGTGAAGACTGGCGTAATGAACTGGACCTCGACTAATAGCAAAGAAACCCGGAAATTCGGACTCGTTGCCTTTGTTTTGTTCGGGTGTCTGTGCGCTTTGGGGCTTTGGAGCGAAAAGCTTCTTCCTACTTGCCTCTTTGGTTTATTGTCTATTTTAGGGTGTGGTTTCATAGTGATTCCTTCCCGTCTAAAGCCTGTCTATGTTGGCTGGCTAAAGATTGCTCACTTCCTGGGCACAATCGTAACCATCCTGATGCTCACCCTGGCATATTATCTGGTGATTACCCCTTCGGCTCTCATAAAGCGGATCTTCGGTGGACGTCCACTTCCTGTCATGCCTGACAAAAAGGCTTCGTCTTACTGGGTAGACCGCACTGAGCCTGTACAACCCAAGGAACGGTTTCTAAAACGGTATTAATCCGTTAATAATTTATTTCGTACTTTTTATGGGAGAAAATAAATTCGAAATCCGAATATCGAAATCCGAAACAAATTTTCAATTTTCAAAATTCAAATGACCAAAACTGAATCCACAACCATAATTATCTCGAATAGTTTAGATTCCATGTTTTGAACATTCGAAGATTTGGATTTTGGATTTGTTTCGAGTTTCGAATTTCGTGCTTCGGATTTCCGGTTTATCCGGGTTAGGGAGAGAGACATGGCGAATCAATCCATCATAGCCGAATTCTGGGAATTCTTGAAGGTTGGAAAGCGCTATTGGTTGTTGCCCATTGTGCTGGTTCTAGTTCTTTTGGGTGCCCTGATCGTTTTTACGGAGAGCAGTGCAGTAGCACCATTTATCTATGCATTGTTTTAGAAACAACTTTTGTAACCGTTCACGGGTTCAGAGGTTCAGGGTTCAGGGTTTAGGGTTCAGGGTTCAGGGTTCACCGAAAATCTGAACGGTGAACGGTGAACCTGTGAACGGTTACGAAAAATAAATGGCGAAAGAATTGCTGGATGGAAAAGGTAAAGGGAAAACGGGTTAAAATCTATTTGGCGTTAGGTATTGCCTCGCTCAGTTTCTGCATTTGGCTTTTTCCCAGCAATGTCGTGGAGCTAATCGCGGAACACCGCCATGTCCTGCTTGGCAGATACTCCGTGGAGTGGTTTTCTATTCTCTTTTTCCTCACGCCAATCCTCTGGCTGGTTGCTTATGCCCTTTGGGCCTCAATGAAGCTCAGCGGGAAACAAGTGGCCTTTCGCGTTGCAGCCCTCGTGTTCTCGGTTATCCTTGCAACGCTGGCGATCCATGTCCTGAGTCAGCTTATTCGCAAACCGCGTTATATCGAAAAGCAAGTTAAGTTCAGAAAAAATTGGCCCGGGGAGCGCGTTCATGATGTCGTACGTCACCGTCCCCCTAACAGTTTCTATAAAATTCGTTACACCGACGCCCCACCTACTGCCCGCTCCTATCCCGACCCCGCGGCAGGATACCCTACGGTTGACGTCACCCTAACAACCGATGTCCGTGGATACCGGAACCTCACCAGCCTTGAACAGTATGATATTGTGACAATGGGTGATTCCTTCACAGAGGGGTCACGGGTGTCCGACGATGAACCGTGGCCAGTTCTCCTGGGGAAAAAACTGAACCGCAGCGTCTACAATTTGGGGATTTCGGGTGGCCGGCCGGACTATTATCTTAACACGTTTCGGGCGTTTGGCCTGGACCTCAAACCAAAGGTGGCCATCTTCATGATTTACGAAGGAAATGACTTCAAAGGCGTCAGGCTTGAAAAGGGTTCGAGCAACCCGGGCCAACCTTTGGATAAACGGATTGTGAAAGCCATCAAATACTCCCCCGTTGTAATAGGTTTCAAAACCGGTTTTATCAAGCACCTGGGTCCTATCAATGCCGACGGCCCGGTTCGGGGTGCTGAAATACTTTCCTGGATGCCCGTTGCGGTGCCACCGGGTCCTGGTGCCAGATATTACGCTTTCAAGCCCAAGCGTCTCATGCGCCTATACTGGACCGAATGCGAGTTTCGCCAATCCTTCGGCTGGACCAGCACGGTCAAGGTTTTTAAAATGATCAAGGATCTCTGCGATCGGGAGACGATCCGCCTGGTTTTCGCATACGCTCCGAGTAAACCCCATGTAGTAATGCCCCTGGTAAAAGAAAATATTTCGCCGGAACATCTGCACGGGTTTGCTTCACTCAAAAAACGCGGGCTGCCTGCGCCGAAAGAATTCAAGAAGAAACTGTACGACCGACTGGACTCCCAGGAGAATGTCCTGCGCGAGTTTTGCCAAAGCCAGGGCGTCGGATTTGTTAGCGCCACCGCTGCGCTGCAGAGCCTGGCGGCGCGAGGTCGTCAGGTTTACTACACCTACGACCAGCATTGGACCCCCCTTGGGCACGTTGCGGTGGCCGAAGAATTGTCGAGGTACTTCCGTTCTACTATTCCCTCCGGGGCGTAGGCCTCTCCGAGCTGTAGGCTCTACGAGCTCTCCGAGGCGTAGGCTCTACGAGCCGGAGGCCGGAAGCCTACCGGCCGGAGGCCAGTTGCGTAGCGAAGCGGAGCTAGGTTCTTGTCAACAGAGGAAATGAGATACCTGGTGAACATATGACACAGATGGTCTTTAAAAAGAAACGTATCTACGGGCCTGATGTTTCATTGATGCGTCTTGATGGCAGATGCCTTGTGGAAAAGACTTACAGGAACAAAGCCTGGCCTGTGCGCATGATGGGGATACTGCTCGTCTCCTGGGAGGCTTTTATCTACTCAAGGCTAAAGGACATATCCGGTATACCAAAGCTCACCGGCAGGCCAGATAGGTACACTCTCGTCACATCCTATATGGGGGGCGAAAACCTCAGAGCGACAACAAAGAAGCCAGATGGCGCCTACTTTGAGAAACTCTCAAAGATTATTGAGCAGATGCACCAGAGGGGGGTTCTGCATCTGGACCTGAGGAACAGGAGAAATTACGGCATAGACGATAGTGGGCTTCCGTACCTCGTAGACTTCGCATCATGCCTTTACATCCCACGGCCAGGGAAGCTCAAGGATTTCCTGGCGAGCATTGACCGAATGGGTTTTCTCAAGGTAAAAGGAAAGCTTAACCCTGAGAGCATGACCAATAAGGAGAGGAGAAGGCTTGCCCTGGGCAAGACCCTGAGCGATCTATGGCTGCCTGGCAGGGCAATAAAGTCCATCCGTGATATGGTTAGACGTGATTCCCGCCTTCGCAGGAATGACGAATGTAATAAATCCCCCGTCATGCCCGCGAAAGCGGGCATCCAGCAAACTGGCTCATAATAAACATACCCGAACTTTTTGAGAAGTTACTCAGAAATTTTAGAACCTATTGAAATAATGGCCTATTTGATGGGAATATATTGCTGTCATGTAAATCCATCACTCCAGTACTCCAATACTCCAATTGGGGCGAAGCCCCTAAGTTCCGAAGGAAGGTAACATGCTCGATAATATAGTGAATCGAACCCATGAAATTTTCAACAATAAGGTATTAAGATCGGCCCTGTTAAAACTTCGGTATCCGATTTTTTTGGTTTTCTTCATAATTTTGATCCCACAAATAAAGTCATCTTGGTTTTTCGTGGGACTTGTTATGAGCCTATTCGGTGAATTGATCCAGCTTTGGTGCTTCGCTTCTCTGGAGAAAAATAGAACACTCGCCGTTAAAGGGCTTTATATGTTGATGAGAAACCCGATGTACATCGGCCGTTTTTTTCTATTACTAGGTTACTTGCTCCTTACCGGAAATGTTTGGGTAATCCTTGTTTTTGTTGTGCTGTATTATTTTTATATGGTGAACCGCGTAAAACGCGAGGAAAGAAAGTTACGGATACTGTTTGGGCAAGCATATGAAAATTATTGCCTAAATGTAAACCGGTTCGTGCCGTCCTTTAAGCGGGTTGACTGGAAATTATTATGGTTTTTCAGATGGAACATTCTTTTGCAAAACAATGGACACTGGAACCTGATAGCAGTGCTCATATCTTTCGCAGTGTTCTATTTCTTCACCTTTATTTATTTCACGTCTTGAGGTAAGCGTTCATTGGTTCAATGGTTCAGAGGTTCAGGGTTCACCGAAATCTGAACCGTCCTACAAGCAAGGTTAACGAAAGAAAGATAACCCTGAGCCGACTTCGCCATAGTAGCCGTTTCAGCCGTCGTAGCCTATGGCTACTATGGCGAAGTCGGCAGGCTACGACGGCTGAAACGGTGAACTCTGAACCTGTGAACGCCTACGCTTATATTAAGCTTGAGGAACCTGATACGTGCCTTCAGGAATAACCGAAAAAACCGCATTTCTTCTGTATGATTTCTTATGGAGACTTGTCATCCCCGCTTTAAGGTTAAACAGACGGCTTGCGGACGGTTTTGACCAGCGGGTTCTTAAAAGGGAAATATCCGGACCTGCGGACCTGTGGATCCAGGCCGCCTCTGTCGGCGAATCCTTCCTGGCATGGTCGATTTTAAAAACATTGTATCCTGAAAATCCTGTAAAAATTGTCCTGACAACAAACACGGTCCAGGGGATGGGAATACTGGAAAAGGCTGTCAGTGACATTACGCCAAACACAAGGGGCATTACAGCGGAAACCGCCTATTTCCCTTTTGACCGTCCCTCAATTATGGAAAAAGCTGTCCGGAAAATACAGCCCCGGCTTATGGTCCTTCTTGAGACGGAAATCTGGCCCGGCCATCTGTCAGCCCTGAAAAAAAGCGGCTGTAAAATATGTGTCATAAACGGCAGGCTTACTGAAAAATATGTAAAAAGATACACGGTATGGCCGTCCCTTACGCGTTCACTTAGCCCTGACAGGATTCTTGCCGTGTCTGAAGATGACGCAAACCGGTTTGCCGCGATATTCGGCAGAGAGAGGGTCAGTGCAATGCCGAACATTAAATTCGACCGGGCGGCAGACAGCGTGAATACGCCCGCGGGGGAGAACAGGGTAAAGCAGATCATCCCGGCGGACGCGCCGTTTCTTGTCCTGGGCTCTGTCCGGCAGGAAGAAGAGGATGACATTGAAAAGATCATTGCGGACATCTCGGGCCGGCATCCTGAAACAGTAATCGGGCTGTTCCCACGCCATATGCACAGGATCGGGGTGTGGGCAAAGACACTTGACCGTCTTAAAATACCGTGGTTGCTCCGGTCAAAAACAGGGCCACCTGTTCAAAAAGGTTCTGTGATCCTCTGGGATACATTTGGCGAATTGACCATGGCCTACCAGCTGGCCGCGGCTATTTTTGTCGGAGGTTCACTTGCTCCGCTCGGCGGCCAGAACTTTCTTGAAGCACTGCTATGCGGAGTAATACCTGTGATCGGCCGGTACTGGGAAAGCTTTTCCTGGGTAGGCCTGGAAATAGTGGAACAGGGTTTGCTCCGTGAAGTTTCTGACTGGAAGGAGGCAGCGGACACGCTTGCCCGGGAGATAGAGCAGCCGCCTGACCGTAAAAAAGTACAAGAGGCCGCGCTTAAGTACGTTAAAACGCGTCAGGGGGGGACGGCCCGGGCGTGTGGGCTTATAACCGAATACCTGAACAAACGAGTAAAATCTAGGTTGAGCGGTTCAACGGTTCAAGGTTCAACGGTTCAACGTTCAGAGGTTAAAACCGTGAACCGTGAACCGTGAACCGTGAACCGTGAACCTTGAACCGATCACTTTAGGTAAAACCATGACTGAACTTCCATCCTGCTACGGTATTATACCGTGCCGCTACGGCTCAACACGTTTTGAGGGTAAGCCGCTCGCTGCAATCGAAGGCAGAAAAATGTACTGGCGTGTTTATAATCAGGCAAAAAAATGTCAAATATTACAACGCGTTGTGCTTGCAACCGACAGCGAAAAGATTTTTAACGACGCAAAGTCCAATGATGTTGATACGGTAATGACAAGCCCTGACCACCCGAGCGGATCCGACCGTGTGCTTGAAGCCGCTGAAGGGCTTGATGTTATTCAGGAAGATGATGTTGTCATAAATATCCAGGGGGATGAACCCGCGCTTGATCCGCATGTGCTGACAAGGTTAATCCAGCCGTTTTCCGATCCTGCTGTGCAGGTGACAACGCCTGTAAGGAGGATCACACAGGGTGAAAAAGACAGCGCTGATCGCGTCAAGGTTGTTTTTGACAACAATCTCAGGGCGTTATACTTCTCACGGTCCCCAATACCGTATCCGCGGGACAATAAAAAAGTGGAATTTTTTCTGCACATCGGGATTTACGCGTTCCGGATGAGAACCCTTAAAAAATTCGTGGAACTGGGGCCCGGATATCTGGAGCAGACGGAAAAGCTCGAGCAACTCCGCCTTCTTGAAAACGGGATACCGATTCATATAGTAAAAACTGAATACAAAAGTATCGGGGTTGACAGACCGGAAGATATTCCGGAAGTAGAAAAAATTATCAGGGCAAATCGTTCCTTTTATGAGTAAATCGAGCCGGTATTTATCATCATAAAACAGTGCAACATGCAGTATTCACAATTAACTTGACACCCTGTAAGCCTTGGGACATACTCCGCGTCAACAGTTTCTTTTGTTACATATAAATCCGGGTAGGCGTTCACAGGTTCAGAGTTCACCGTTCAGAAGTCAGAGATCAGAGTTCAGAAGTCAGAGATCAGAAGCCAGACCTCCGACCTCTGATCTCTGACCTCTATTCTTTTAACTGAACCTCTGAACCCGTGAACGGTTACGATAGATGAAGCGCAAAAAGATCGTACAGGTTAAAAATATCAGTTGCGGCAGTGAAAAGCTTTTCCTCATTGCAGGCCCCTGTGTTGTTGAAGAAGAGAGCCTGATGATGAAGACAGCGGAAGTTTTGAAGGAGACCTGTGAACGGCTGGACCTTCCCCTTATTTACAAGTCTTCGGCTGAAAAAGACAACAGGAGCACCTCACAGAATTACAGGGGGCCTGGTTTTGAGGAGGGGTTGAAACTGCTTGGCAGGATAAAAAAAGAGTTTGACCTCCCGGTTATATCCGACGTGCACTTTTCGGAACAGGTCCCGGCGGCAGCGGAGGTGCTGGATGTTATCCAGATCCCTGCCTACCTGTGCATGCAGACGTCCCTGATCGAGGCTGCCGCGAAAACAGGGAAGGTGATCAATATAAAACACGGGCAGTTCCTTGCGCCTGACAATATGATGAAGCCGGCACAGAAAGCCATCGATTTCGGGAACGACCGGATACTCCTTACTGAAAGGGGCTACACCTTCGGATACAACGACCTTATTGTTGATCCAAGGAGTTTTTATCACCTGAACCAGACCGGTTTCCCGGTGATCTTTGACATTACCCATTCCGTGCGCAGATACGGCATACCAAGCGCGGATCCGAGGGGCGGCTCAAGGGAATTCCTGCCGACCCTTTCGCGGGCAGGGGTTGCCGCGGGCGTGGACGGCATCTTTATTGAAGCGCACCCCGAGCCTGAAAAAGCGCTGTGTGACGCGTCAAGCATGCTCAACGTTTATGACGTGGAAGATTTTGTAAGGCCTTTACTGGATATTCATGAAATAGAAGTTAAACAGAGGAGATGATTAACCCGTAAATATTTTATGACTTTTAAGAAACCTTCAGGAATAAACCAAAAGGAAAGAGAATTTTTACCATGGAACTTTATTTAGATTCAGCAGACATAAAGGAGATTGAAGAGGCGTTTAAACTCGGTTTTCTGGCCGGCCTGACAACAACACCTACTTTCATGCATCGTCACGGCATTACCGATGTTGACGGCACAATCGTAAGACTGTCCAAGATAGTTCCTGTACTGCAGATTGAAGCGCTGGGCGATACCAGTGAAGAGATCGTGAAGGAGGCTCACCGTCTTATAGGACTGGGGCTGGATAAGGGAAAAACGGTTTTTAAAACCCCTGTTTCCCTGGAAGGCGTCAGGGCGTGCAAGCAAATGAAAGATGAAGGGATGAGAGTGAATGTCCATCTGGTGTACACACTCCAGCAGGCATATATGGCAATGGCCGCTGGCGCTGATTATGTCTGTCCCCTGGTCGGACGCCTTCAGGATGAAGGACATGACGCCCTTGCCTTGATAGAGCAGTGCGTGGAGGCTGTTGAATTTTACGGCTATGATACAAAAATCATGTTTTCATCCGTCCGGCACCCGGAGCATGTCCGGAACGCCATAAACATTGGCGTCCATACCTGCACGGTTCCCTGGAAGGTCATGAAACAGCTTACTGAAAACAGTTTCACAACGGTCGGGATCAGGGAGTTTGAGATACACACGCAGCTCATGACCACGCGCGTGAAAGAAATCATAAGAGAAGCAAAACCCGCGGTTCGCTTGAAGGATACCGTGTTCGACGCAATGGTCCAGATGACCGATTCCAGGCTGGGGGCTGTTGCCGTGCTTGATAACAGCGGCAGGGTTACCGGTATTTTTACTGACGGCGACTTAAGAAGACAGCTCAATCGCGATCCAGAATCCTTTATGAACAAAAAGATGTCCGATTTTTCATATAATCCCCCGCTCACGGTTAGCGGAGACGAGCTCCTGTACCAAGCTGTAAAGATTTTCAAGGACAGGCAGGTCGATAATATCATTGTTCTGGACAATGATGAATTCATCGGAATGATAGATGTCCAGGACCTTATAAAACAGGACCTGCTCTCTTGATGAATACTAAAGTGATCGGTTCCAGGTTCAGGGTTCAAGGTTCAAAGGTTATAATCTATTGATATGCTTAGCTTTATAACAGAATGCTCAGATTAGCCTCTTTCAGCCATTGGGTGAAACATAACATTCGTCCCTATTGACGCGTTATCCTCTTGCTAACAGCAGTTAGGGCTCTTCAACCGGGAACTGTGAACGTTGAACCGCTCAACCCAGGTGAATACATCTTCAGAAAGTGTTGAAAAGGTTTTTTCAGAAGCCGGGGGCGAGTTCATCACACCTGCTTCGCAGATAGCGGAAAAGCTTAAAAACATAAAAGTATACCTTTTTGACTGGGACGGTGTGTTTAATGCCGGCGTAAAAGGGGAGGGCACGCACAGCGCATATGCTGAGCCTGATTCAATGGGGACCAACCTGCTCAGGTTTGGCCACTGGCTGAAGTCCGATGAACTTCCTTTGTTTGGCATTATCACGGGCCAGAACAATAAGTCTGCGTTTGAGCTTTCCAGAAGAGAACACTTCCAGTTTGTGTATTACAGCCTGCCCAATAAGATCGAAGCCGTCAACCATATCGAAAGTATATATGAGATTACCCGTGACCGGATAGCCTTTGTCTTTGATGACGCGCTTGATCTTTCTATCGCCGCTGCCTGCGGCCTCAGGTTCCTTGTCAGGAGAACGGCGAGCCCCCTTTTTGAGCGCTATGTCAGAGAAAACCATCTCTGCGACTATATCTGCGCCCATGTCGGGGATGAATATGCGGTGAGGGAAGTGTGCGAGCTTATACTCGGGCTGGCCGGTGTCTATTCAGAGGCTTTAGACGAAAGAATTAAATTCAGCGATAAATACTCCACCTATCTTTCAAAAAGAATCTCGGGCTCCACCTCATGCTATACAATGAGCAATGGAGCGATTATTGAAAAAAACATCTTCTGGAAGAAAGGGAACCATGAAAATATTGGATACTGAAAAGATGCCGATCCAGGTCTTGCCGAATGCGAAGCAGCAACCCTTTCTCCTAATTTAAGCCTACTTATCCCCTTGCTTAACTATCAAGTAGGCGTTCACAGGTTCAGAGTTCACCGTTCAGGGTTACCTTTTTTGATTGTCGATTTACGCCCGCCCTGGTGCGACTTGATTGGAAGAGGCTGCTGCCTCCGTAAATCAGGTCTGGGCCAGGGGTTGTCGATTGTCGATTGTTTTTTCAATCATCAACCGGGCGGTGACAAGGGGTCAGCTCTCAACATTTGTTCGGTGAACCCTGAACCCCTGAACCATTGAACCCGTGAATGGTTACGACCTTGCGAGTTAGCTCCCGGGCCAACTGCCATGCCTCAATATCCTCAAATCGATCTATTCTCATGCCTTCTCCAGTCAGAACTTGCGAATCAACGGTTCAGATTTTCGGTGAACCCTGAACCTCTGAACCGTGAACCCGTCATCGCATTGCGCAAAGAAAACCTCTCTATTTATGACATTAGCAGGGTTCTTGGTACAGAGGGACATAAAATGAGTCCCGTTGGAATGCATATGAGCAAGACGCAATATGCAAAAAAAGGAATGAATTATGAAAAGCCTGCTGTATGCTGTTTTGAGCTTGCTGATGTTGAGCCAGACGGTCATAGCGGATGATAAAAGTGCTGCCGAGGAGACATTAAGAAGCAAGCTCGAGGCCGTGATTTCGGTCTTGCAAAAAAAAGAACTTGAAATAGAAGCAAAGAAAAAAGCAATCATCGAAATCGTTACGCCAATCTTTGATTTTTCCCTAATGGCTAAGCTGACTTTGGGGAGAAAGTACTGGCCCGGCCTGGCCAAAGAGAAGAAGGAGAGATTTAAGGAGCTTTTTATCAAACGTTTGAAGGAGTCATATCTCGAAAAACTGACCCGTTATAATTATACAGATGAAAAGATCGTCTATAATGCGCCTGTTCAGGTCAAGAAAAAAATTCACATCCCAACCGACCTCATCTCAAAAGACAACAAAATATCCATGTTATACAAGCTATATAAATCAAAACATAACTGGAAGATCTATGATATAGAGATCGAGGGTGTCAGCCTTATCACAACCTACCGGTCGCAATTTAACCAGGTCCTTAGCAGCGGCACTATTGACGACCTTCTGGAAAAACTCGAAGAACCGGAAAATAAACGTCTCGGAAAAGTAACTTCTCAATAAGTTGGGGCAAATCATGTTTTGCGACTATTCACTGGATTCCCGCCTTCGCGGGAATGACAGGCATTTGCAGCCAATCGTCATTCCCGCGAAGGCGGGAATCCAGTAGCTATTACCCAGACTTTTTGAGAAGTTACTCGGAAATTCTGCAACCTATTGAAAATACAGGGACTTGCTTCATTCACTGCCGAGACGTTTTTTCGACAAGGTCATCCTTGAGCGGCCGGGACTCGTCATTATCTGTCTTCTGGCGGTGGTTTCTTTCCTCGGCTATAAGGCTAAGGACTTCAAGCTTGACGCATCAGCGGAAACGCTGGTTCTCGAGCATGACATAGACCTGCGTTACTCGCGGCTTATTAATTCGCGCTATGGACTACAAGATTATTTATTGATGGCCTATGTCCCCAAAAACGATTTGTTTTCAGATAAGGTGCTGGCAAACCTGACCCGACTGCGGGACGAATTAAAGCAGGTGGAACGGGTGTCATCGGTAGTTTCAATACTGGATGTCCCTTTGCTGGAAAGCCCGCCTGTGCCGCTCAAGGAACTGGCCAGCAATCTCCCGACTCTCGAATCGCCAACGGTTGACAAAAAACTGGCCAGGATCGAGTTCAGCAAGAGTCCCCTCTACCAAAACCTGCTGGTCAGCCCCGATCTTAAGACGACAGCACTCCAGATCAAATTCCCGATCGATGAGATCTATCAGGATCTACTGGCCCGTCGCAACCATTTGCGGGAAAAACAAGCCACTAACCGGCTGTCTGCGGCAGAGGTCGCTGAATTCAAAAAAGTTGCCGTGCAATTTCAAAAACACCGGGACAAGATGAAAAAAGCCCGGCATCAGGATATTGCTGCAATTCGTGCGATTATGGACAACTACCGTCAGGATGCCGAACTTTTTCTGGGCGGTATTAGCATGATCGCAGACGACCTGATCAGGTTTATCAAAAACGACCTTAAGACATTCGGTCTCGGGGTTTTTTTTCTCCTGGTCGTCGCCTTAAGCGTTGTTTTTAGAAAAATGCGCTGGATCTTTTTGCCCATCCTCTGCTGTGCTTTTTCTGCAATTTCTATGATGGGGCTGCTGGGATTGTTTGGCTGGGAGGTCACTGTTATATCCTCTAACTTTATATCCTTACAGCTTATCATCACCATGGCGATTACGATCCATCTGATCGTGCGGTACCGCGAACTCCATTTCAATAACCCTGAAGCTGAGCACCGGAAGCTTATCCTCGATGCCGTCTCTTTGATGCTGAGGCCCTGCCTGTATGCCGCGCTGACTACTATCGCCGGGTTTGGTTCGCTGCTGCTCTGCGATATCCTGCCAGTTATAACCTTTGGCTGGATGATGAGTGCCGGTATTACCCTCTCTCTCGTAATGACATTCCTGCTCTTTCCTGCCCTGTTAATGCTGATGAAAAAAGGAACTCCACAGGCCAGACGGAACTCACACTTCTCATTGACATCATTTTTAGCCAGATTCACCGAAGCCCATGGCGTCATGATAATGGTAATAAGTTGTATTACCTTTATTGTCAGTGCCATCGGGATCTCAAGGCTGGCGGTTGAAAACAGTTTTATTGATTACTTTAAACATACGACCGAGATCTATCAGGGCATGAAAGTTATTGATCAAAATCTGGGTGGCACCACCCCCCTGGATGTGATTATCGAATTGGATGAACCCGAAGCATTAGCACAAAAGGTTGCACCTGAAACCGACGCCCAAAATGAGGATGAATTTGAGGACTTTGATGAATTCGATGAAGCACAACACGATGAGAAATACTGGTTTACTTCTGACAAGATGGCCCAGGTTGAGAAAATCCATGATTATCTTGACAGCCTGCCGGAAACCGGCAAGGTCCTGTCACTGGAAACGATAATGAAGATCGGCAGAAAGTTAAACAACGGCAAGGAGTTAGACAATTTTGCACTGGCCCTGCTGTACAGCAAAATACCTGACGAGTTCAAAAGCACGGTGGTAAAACCTTATGTGTCCGTGGAGAATGATGAGGTCCGTTTCTCAATCCGAGTCAGGGATTCAGAAAAATCATTAAAGCGGGATAAGTTGCTGAAAGAGATCCGACATGACCTGGTCAGCAAACTGGGTATCAAGAAAGAGCATGCACATTTAACCGGGATGCTGGTGTTATACAACAATATGCTCCAGAGCCTGTTCAGTTCACAGGTCCTGACTCTGGGAGTAGTCGTACTAGCGTTGATGAGCATGTTTCTGATCCTGTTCAAGTCTTTGAAAATAGCGCTCATCGCCATTTTTCCCAATATGCTTCCCATTGGTGTAGTCCTTGGTGTCATGGGCTGGCTGAATATTCCCCTTGACATGATGACAATTACAATCGCGGCAATTAGTGTAGGGATTGCTGTCGATGACACGATTCACTATATCCACAGATTCAAACATGAGTTCAAAGTCGATCGGAATTATATTAAGACGGTTCATCGCTGCCACGGAACCATCGGCCACGCCATGTACTATACGTCAGTGACGATCATCATCGGTTTTTCAATCCTGGTTTTGTCCAATTTCATTCCGAGTATATATTTCGGCCTTCTGACAGGATTGGCAATGTTAATTGCCTTAATTGCCGACCTGACGCTGCTGCCACAACTGTTAGTCGTTTTTAAGCCGTTTGGGGAAGAGGAGAAAAATAATTAACCACAGAGGACGCAGAGAGCGCAGAGAAAAAATATAATAAATTCGGCATGTTTCATATTTCGACGAAAGTAGTTTACACTTTTTAGAGTATGTTTGATTCGTCATTCCCGCGAAGGCGGGAATCCGGTGGTTGTATCCTTTATGGATTCCCGCTTTCGCGGGAATGACAGCTTAGAAACTGAAAAATTTACTAAAAAACTCATGATCAGAGTGTAAACTACTAAATGAAGGATGCCATAAATTCATTAATCTGCGGTCTCCGTGTGCTCTGTGGTGAATATTGACAACTCCACTTTTTGAGAATATGGCCAAAGAACAACTGAACTATCTGTTGCTGGTTGTTTTGGTTTCCGCTTTTTTCTCGGCAGGGTGTGCTCATCAGAACTCGCAAATAACAACTGCCGAAGCGGAACAGATTCCGTCAGCCCCCGGCATTGAGGATGATTCTGATGACGCTTTTTCTGACGATGAACTCGATCTCTTTGACGATGAATTTGAAGAAGATGAGGTGCAGGTGGCAGACCCCCTGGCATTCTGGAACCGGGGCATGTTTCACTTCAATGACAAGTTCTACTTCTGGATTCTGAAGCCTGTGGCCAGGGGATACAGAGCGGTAGTTCCCAGCCCGGTCAGGACTGGTGTAAAAAATTTTTTCACCAACCTCACCACACCGATCCGATTGGTTAGTTGCATCCTTCAGTGGAAATGGCAAGCGGCAGGTGCCGAATCTGTTCGTTTCCTGTTAAATAGCACAGTGGGCGTGCTTGGCTTTGGAAACCCGGCAAAAAAATACCCCAAACTGAATCCCAGTGAGGAGGACCTGGGTCAGACGCTTGGGGTCTATGGAATCGGCAACGGGTTTTACATTGTGTGGCCCTTTCTGGGCCCCTCCACCCTGCGCGACTCCGTTGGTTTGGTCGGAGATTACTTCTTGAATCCTGTTTTTTACGTTGAACCCATGGAAGCGGCCGTGGGGATCAAGGCCTACGAGGTCGTAAACGAGAAATCTTTCAAAATCGGTGATTACGAGTCTCTCAAGAAGGCAGCCATTAATCCGTACGAGGCGCTTCGCGATGCATATATCCAGCATCGTAAAAGTAAGGTGAAAAAATAGCCTCCTATCACTTCTCGGTTTTTTCAAGACTGGAGACGCGAGTTTCAAGCTCCCGGAAACTCTTCTGCATGTCAGGCAGGGACTTGAGCACTACATATGCACGCTTTGCTTTCTTTGCATCAAAGGCAGGTGTGCCGAACACCACGGCACCGTCCGGTAGGTCGCCCATTACCCCGGATTGACCTGCAATAGTAACCCTGTTTCCGACTCTGATATGGCCGGTAATACCAACCTGTCCTCCGGCCACACAATGATGCCCCAGGGTTGTGGAACCCGCAATGCCCACCTGGGCCACAATCAGGCAATACGGACCGACTCTTGTCCCATGGCCTATCACCACCGAATCCCCGAGCTTACTTCCAGCACCTATCACAGTATCATCAAATGCTCCGCGCTCAATGGCAGATCCTGACCCAATCTCCACGTCGTCCTCAATGAGAGTCCTGCCTATGTGTGGAATCTTGTGGTGCTCACCCTTATGTGTCGCAAATCCAAACCCATCCTCTCCGACTGTTGCATTCGCTTGAATAATTACCCTGTTTCCAATCTCACACCGCTCATAAATGACCACATTTGGGTGAAGAACACAATCGTCACCTATCTCGACATCCGGCCCGATAAACACCCCGGGATAAAGAACACACCTGTGGCCAATTCGAACACTATCGCTAATAGTCACAAAATCATGGATGTGAGTATCCCTGCCCACTACGGCTGTTTCGGCTATGGAAGCTTTGCTGCTGATTCCCGTTTTTTTGTGTTCCCTGTGTCCGTGCAATAGAACAACTATTTGTGTAAACGCGTAGTACGGATCATCTACTACTAGTAGCGCAGCCAGGGATTCATGCTCCTCTCCCACCACCACAGCCGTGGCTTTGGTAGTTCTCAGTAGTTTGGCATACTTGGGGTTGGCAAGAAAGCTGATATTCCCCTCGCCTGCCCGCTCAAGTGTCGATGCAGAGGAAATTGTCAAACTTGCGTCCCCACAAACCCGCCCACCAACATGCCCTGCCAATTCAGCTAGCGTCTTTGTCTTCATATAAGAACCCTCATTTGCTAAGTTGTTATGGCTATCTATCACCACGCATCGCAAGCGCTTCCGAAAGTTTTTCCTCCACCGCTTCAACACTCACAAGGCGCATGCAGAGCCTGTCAAGACCAGGGCATCGCTTCTTATAACAGGGAGCACAGCTTACTGCGGACTGAACCACAAGGTGTTCACTTCCATAGGGTGCTACTCGTCTCGGGGATGTTGGACCAAAAATCGATACATACGGAGTCCCTACCGCTGCCGCCAGATGAGCAGGTCCGGAGTCGGGGCCGACACCGGCTGCGGCCGCCTTGAGTACGGCGACAAGTTCAAGAAGAGATGTCTTGCCAACCAGATTGATCAGCCTTGAGGAGCCAATCTTTTCAAAGAGCCTGGCAGCAGAAGTCCGCTTCGAATGATCGCCAAGGAGCACAACCTGCCTCTCTCCAGAAGAGAGAATATCTTTCACCAATTCACAATACCCTTCAAATATCCAGTCTTTTGACTCCCAGGAGGAGCCCATCACAACAGCGATAAAGGGATCGCTTATCTCAGTGACGATACTCGGCACAGTAACCTTCAAATCAAGCGAAGAAAACCCGAATTCCAGTAAAGTTGGTTCGGATAACCCCAGGTATTCTGTAAACTTCAGATAATGACGCAATTTAGGCAATTCGTCGCTAACGTAATCAATTTGTTCATTATTAAAGAGCCAATTAAACTCCTTTGCATTTCGTCGATTAAAACCAACCCGTCTTTTTGCCCTGGAAAGCAGCGAGAAAAAGCCACTCTTAAAGTGACGCTGAAGGTCGAGGGTAATATCAAAGTGTTCTTGAGCTAAATCCTTATACAGATTCCATACCGCTGGAACACCCCTGGGACGGTTAAAGACAATCATTTTATCAATCTGTGGATGAAAGTCCACCAGTTCAGCCCATTTAGGCTCTATGAGCCACGTTACCCTGCTCTGTGGCAGATTATTCTTAATATGAGACACTAAACAGAGCCCTCGCACCACATCCCCCAGAGATCCCATCAGGATGAGCAGAATCGAAGCATCCGAAGGTGGCTTTTGAGTGGAAGTGGTGACCATAGCTATCTCTCCATTGTTCACTCAGCTTCGTAATTTTTGCCAAGTCCGGTGCACATCATTTCGCAGAGCATCTCCGGCAACCGATGCTTGATTACCGCGCGCCGCCAACGACTGAGGTATTGATCTCGCAGCTTATTCTTGTTTTTCCGAGAAAGACAGGCCTTGTCAAAATCAAGGAGAAATACGCGGTCATGACTGTCCACTAATACATTGCCAGGATGCAAATCGACATGAAAGATATTATTGTTGACAAGAGTGGAGACCTGATTGATGAGCTCTTTCATCGCAATCTGAGCATGTTCCTCATCTGCACAACTGAGTTCAGCAAGTGTTTGTTTCTGTTTAATCTCTCTGGTTACCAGCCACCCTTTATAAAACAAGCTGCCCTGGAAGGCATAGGCAATCGGTTCGGGGGCACTTACACCGAGGTTCCTTACTTTTTGCAATAGCTCATACTCAGTCTGGCAACGGGTTTCCCCCCACTTCACGTACCTTCGTTTGACCATGTATCGAAGAAGCCCTCCGCGGGTATAATACTTAACGACCACAGATCCTATCCCTTCAATCTGGGCAATGGTAACTGAGCTTCTTCCGCCAAGGACCGAATCAACGGTATTTGTAGGCGTATTGAATAGTCTAACGAGCTGTTTCAATTGTCGGTCAGCAAGATCCGATGCCAATCCGAAATGATACGAATCATATGTCTTGGTTAGTGCCGTACTCATTGAATATCCAGCAATGTTTTAGTCGCGCTTATTACTTCAACATGTGAAAGTTCCTTCATGCAAGCCTCAGTTCCCGTTGGGCACGTTTTTCCCCCGTGCCGGCTGCAAGGCTTGCAAGCAAGGTCTTTTTCCATCACGATTGCCTTATTCTTCCATGGACAAAATCCAAATTGCGGGGATGTCGCACAAAAAATCGCAACATTCGGAACCTTAAATGCAGAAGCAATATGAAGGGCCATACTGTCGTTACACACAACGAGCCTTGCATTCTTTATAATGTACATCGCGTCTGCGATACTCGTTTTTCCTGCAAAATTGACGACTTCAAGCCCCTGAGCCACCATGGCGTTCACCTCTTCATCTGATGGCGCTCCCAGGAGAACCACCGCAAAACCTCGTTTGAGCAAAAACTGAGCTACCTCACGATACCCCTTCCAGTGCCACATCTTGGTTTTCCAAACACTTCCGGGTACAAGTACCACATAACCAGCAGGCTGAGGCAGCATTCTGTTAATGTCATTGTCAAGCTCGTCTCTCAAGGGCGGGAATAAACGGAGCTCCGCTTCCAGTGACTCGAGAGGAGCCTCCCCGGAAAGCAATGACAGATTGCGGACTACATCATGGTCTTTAGGATTTCGTTCTCGTATCTCATGATAGAGAAAGCTGAGCCTGGCATTCGCAAATCCGATGCGAACTGGAATGCCGCAAAGCCAGAGCAGCATCGACGTGCGGGAAGAACGATGAAGCGAATACACCCTGTCAAACCTCATCGCCCTGATTCGACGTTCCATTCGCAGCAGACCAGAGAATCCTGCATCCTGTCCTCGCTTGTCATACGTAAGAACTCCAGCAAGAAGCGGATCGCGCACGACAAGCGAGGAGGCAAGCGGTGTTGTCATCATCCAGAGCTCAGCATCGGGATAAATCTTTTTGATGCCAGAAATAACAGGAGTAGAGAGAATTGTATCTCCCAGGAAACTTGTCTGAACAAGCAGTATTCTCATTCCTTGAGCATGTTATTCATCTATGCGATTTTGTTCCTGATTTCCGTAAGTTCTCAAAAAGTTGGGGCAAATCATGTTTTGCGACTATTCACTGGATTGCGGCTTAAGCCTTGAGAACAGTACCCGCCTCCGCGGGAATGACAGGTACTTGCACCCAATCGTCATTCCCGCGAAGGCGGGAATCCAGTAAAGAATTCCTTTTACAAGTATACAATCATAGAAAAATAAGGCTTGTGTGTCAAGCAAGCAATGGTCTCAACATATCGTGATTTCAAGGTCACGCCCGTGTCGTTCGGGGCGATGGCCTCGATGGCGCGCTCCAGGATTTCCATTCCCTCTTAGGGCTTGCGCAAGATCCTCTACAATGCCCCTTGTGTTGGGCATTGACAGCTCAGCTACTCTTTGTTACTTGTTATCCTTATTTTTTCAGCGGCGAAGCCGCGTCGTCTAAAATCGCGAAGCGATTTTATGGGGATACGTATGGCGGGGAAAAGAGAAGAACAAGGGCAACAAAGACCGGGTAAGCCTCAAGGCTCTTACGGAGCATGTTAACAGATTTTATTGCAAATATTCCGCAAAAGCACATTGCTCGTGTGGGCAAATTACTGGGAATGTTTGTATACTGTGTGGATCTGCGTCATCGACGCATCGTGAGGCGCAATTTGCAATTTACCCATCCTGAATGGTCCCTGGATCGCATCCGGAGACTCTCCAGGCATATTTTTCAACACCTGGGGGTTACTGTTCTGGAGATTTGTCAAATGACGTGTTTTTCCAGGGAGGACATACTGCGCAAAGTCCGAATCAAGGGCAAAGGGAATCTGCTTAATGCTATAGGAAGTCCAAAAGGCGTTATCATGATTTCAGGTCACATAGGGAACTGGGAAATGTCTCACCTATTTGTTTCTTGTTACATCCAGAAGCCCCTAGTATTGGTGGCCAGGCAGATTGAGTCCAAGCTTGTTGATCGGTGGATTCATAGGTTTCGGGGTCATTTTGGGAATATTATCCTGTACAAGAAACGAGCATTGCCCAAAATGGCTCGGACGCTGCACCAAGGAAGAGCGGTGGGATTATTGATCGACCAGGAAACTAAACGCTCAGAAGGAGTTGAAGTTCTTTTTTTCGGCCGAACCGTTAATGCAACTCCCGTCGCTGCTTTACTGGCTAGACGATACGATTGCCCAGTCCTGCCAGTTTTCTGTATCAGAGAAGCGGACGCCGGGCTAACCTTAGTCGTAGAACCAGCTCTTACCCTGAAGAGAACAGATGACGTGCATAGTGACTCAAAGGCAAATACACAGATTATGACCTCAGCTATCGAAAAGGCGGTAAGGGCATATCCGGAGCAGTGGTTTTGGTTTCACAAACGGTGGAAACGGCACTATCCACATTTATACCCGGAAGATCTGGCCAGGCGACAACGCCGCAGAGAAAAAAGGAGGGTCCGATCGAAAAAGGCGTGAGACTGGTGGTTTCGTAACTTCCTTACAAAGACAACCATGTTAAGATTCAAGAATCTCGAATGGCAGATATCAAAGTTGAAATGGTTTATCACGCAATTATGTACATTTTGCAGAATCAAACATTAAAGAGACGACATGCCTGATCCTAAAGTTACAGTTCTAATACCAAACTATAAAACCTTACTGCTTACCAAACTGTGTTTACGTCTGTTGCGTAAACATACCGATCTGCAAAAGGTCCATGTCATAGTTATTGACAATGACTCTCAAGATGAATCACTCGACTATCTGAGAAGCCTGAAGTGGATCGAACTTATCGAAAGGAAGAAGGCACTTGATGATACCCCATCTTTATCTCACTCCAGAGCTTTAGATCTTGCCTTAGAACGGGTCACTACGCCTTATGTTTTTTCTATCCATACAGATACATTATTTAAGGATCCAAGATGGCTGGATGTGTTATTAACAGAAATAGAAAAAGAACCGGTTGTCGCCGGGGTTGGTTCTTGGAAACTGGAGAAAAAACCTTCTTTTATGAAACGCTTAGGAAAGGCTATCGAATATCAACGGCGAATTGGTTACTGTCGTTTGATCGGCAAAACCGATAAAGCTAAGGATATCGAAAACCAGCGACAAAGTGGCTATTATCGTTTGATCGGCAAAACCGATATAACCTCGGAGGGAAAAGGAAAAGACTACTATTATTTGCGCAGCCACTGCGCACTCTATCGTATGGATTTGATAGAAAAAATGAACCTCAGATTTTCCGATGGAGCAGAAACAGCCGGCAAGGTAATGCACAAGAAGCTAGTCGATAAAGGATATAAAATGGTTTTTCTTCCTTCAGAGTTCCTTGGCCGGTATGTTGTTCATCTTAACCATGCTACGGCGGTGCTCCATCCTGAATTAGGTTCCAGGAAAAAGACCATCAGAAAAGGCTTAAAGCGTTTTAAGAAAGAACTTGAGGCGCTAAATGCTGGCCAGATACTTAAAGATAATTCTTTGGATTATTAGTTGGCATTCATTTCATCATTTAATTTTCCATAATGTCTATAGATATTTCCTGTAATAGAGTTGAATTCTGTCACAGATTACTCAAATGATGAGAATGGATATGATGTTGAGAAATGTTTCGAAATGGTCTGAAAGTAAACGGGGGTTGTTTTTTGTCCTTTGCCTCTCCGCTGTCATAAAGGTTTCAATCGCTCTGTCCAATAAGGTTATCAACCCTGATGGCATACTCTATATTTCTGCCGCTCAACAATTTGCATTGGGAAATTTCAGAGAGGGGCTGGCCCTATACCCTATGCCCTTTTATCCGTTGGTGATAGCATTCGTACATTATTTCGTCCCTCATTGGGTTGCAGCGGCCAGGCTCATCTCTATCACCTCATTAGTTCTGGCACTTATTCCCCTGTACCTTCTGGCTAACGACCTCTTCGACCGTAAGGTAGCCTTTTGGGGGTGCCTTACGTTCGCCCTCGCCCCTTTAGCCAATTATTGGGCTATGGAGGTGATCCGCGGCCCCTCTTTTGTATTTCTTTTCGCATGGGCAGTCTATTTTGCTCAGCGCGCCATTCGATCAACAAGGCTGGTATTTTTTTTTATGGCTGTCTTTTTTTCATGGTTTTCCTTTCTCTTCAGGATCGAAGGAGTCATTTTGATTCCTGTATACCTTCTTTTCTTCATATGCCTGGGCGTGTGGAAGCCGCAGGAGAGAGGTCCTCTTCTCAAAGGAATTCTTGTATGGATCGCTTTTCCCCTTCTTCTTTTTCTGATCTTTTTTGTAGCACTGGGGCCGGAGGGGGTCTCTCTAAATAGGCTGGACCAGGTCATGGGAGAGCTACGAGACCTCTTGCATCTTGGATTTCTCGACAATTATTATCGGATTTATGAGAAGCTCAAAACTTTGGAAAGCTCTTCACCATTTTCCGGGTTGCACCAAAATTTCGCTGCAATTGCCAGGCACTACATACCCATTATTTATCTCTTCGGGCTCCTTCAGACGCTCATCAAAGTACTCTTTCCCTTCTTTGTTATCCCCCTTTTTTGGGGCTTCAGGCATTCACTCCGGCAAACTCGCGTATTTGTGCTTGGGCTGGTGATCTTCTACCTTTTGATGGTCTATTATACGCTTATTGTGAGGGATAATGTATCAACCAGATTTTTGTTTGCACCTGCATTTCTCTTATATCCCTGGATTGGTGTGGGGATGGAACGGATGTTCGCGTTCCTGAAGCGATCTTCAATGCCTACATTCCTTGCAACTGTTTTTGTCATCGTTTTTCTTGTATCGCCTGTTTGTAAGTGCGTTAGCGTGCTTGCGAAACAAGATAAGGTCATAAGCATGGCCGGCGAATGGTTGGCAAAGACGTCTGAGTTTCATAAAGCCAAAATGATTGCCACCGATGCGAGGTTCTTATTCTATGCGGGTAGAGAAATCTATGGCGGAGGAGAAGGAAGTAGCGAATATGTGAGTAGCCAAAGAGGTGATATATGGCATATGAATGAGAGTCATGATTATGTTGGCATGGAACAATTCGCACTTGCAAAGCAGATGGATCTCATCATCGTCAGAGTTTCTGTAAAGAGAAAGAACTTGATCCCTGAACTCGAATATTATAAAAAGGTTAAGGAATTCACGGGGAAAAAGAATATCGCTATCATTTATTGTTCTCCGGAATTCCACAAGACTCTAAATTTGGAGGATAATGCGTAACGATCTGAAGTGGGGTAAACCGTACTCAGAAAAAAGAATGGCGATAAGTCATTATGAATATGGGGTCAACTGTAGACAGTCAATATCTTCGTTCTGCCGGGCGCTCTATGATGGTTCCGTTTCGCTTGAAATTGGAATGCAATGGCCAGCCTAGTGAATTGGTTTGTACCCGGGTGTTGCGTGTATTGCCAGGAAAACGCCTTGTGTGTTTTGGTGAATGGAATGGTAAGCAGGTCGTTGTTAAGTTTTTTTTGGACCGTCGGAGTGCTAAGCGGCATTGTGTCCGAGAAGAGAGGGGACTAAGTGCCTTTAGAGCTGCTGGCATCAAGACGCCTGCCTTGATGTTTAGGGGCGTGCTTCCACCTGATAATACACCGGTTTTAGGTTTTCAGCGAATTATACCGGTACAAAATGTTACCGCAGCCTGGGAACAGGCAAAGACTACTGACCAACGTGGCGAACTCCTAAGCCGGGCAGTGGCCGCAATCGCTGATCAACACGAGGCTGGCCTTAAACAGGATGACCTGCACTTAGGAAACTTCCTGATAAGTGGGGATGATATTTATACAATCGATGGTAATGCTGTTGATACACGACAGATGGGGAAGCCGTTGCCGGAAGCAAAGAGTCTGAGAAACATGGGGTTATTCTTTGCTCAACTCTATCCACGGTTTGACTGGTTGATTCCTAAAGTTTTTCAGGTGTACGCTGAAAGAAGAGCGTGGCCTGTGGGACACGGCCTGGTCGCCAGCTTGATGAAAGAAGTTCATAGCCAGCGAAATTGCAGAAAAAAGGATTACCTTAAGAAAATCTATCGCGAATCCTCCGCCTTTGCTTGCCGAAAAGCCTGGGAGCGTTTTATGGTTTGTGACCGGGACTTCTATAAGGAGAAAATGGCCTGCTTCTTGGATGATCCGGATCCAGTGATTGATGCAAGCAGGCTGCTGAAAGACGGAAATACCTCCACTGTGGCGTTGGTGGAAGTGGGTGGACAACGCCTGGTGGTCAAACGGTACAATATCAAGAATGCCTGGCATGCCATCAAGCGCTGCTTTCGCCCCAGCCGGGCCTGGGTCTCGTGGCGTAATGCTCACCGATTGGCCCTCCTGGGGATTCCTACGCCCAAACCGATCGTGCTTTTGGAAAAACGATGGGGCCCTTTTCGGTCTAAGGCCTACTTCATAATGGAATATGTGGATGGTATTGATGCTTACCGTTTGCTCCACTCGGACAGGGCAAGAGAGATTAACCGAGAAGGTTTGGTGAAACGGTTCGGGAAACTTCTCCAGTTGTTCGCCGATGCATCCATTAGTCATGGCGATTTCAAGGCAACGAACTTTATCGTTGCAAATGAAGGTCTTTCCATTATCGATGTGGATGGTATGTGTGAACATCGACTCAGATGGCGATTCCGCCGAGCATTTCGACGGGACTGCAAGCGCTTGATGAAAAACTGGACGGACTTGCCAGAAGTCGCCAGAATGTTTCGTGATCAACTCACAAGTATAAAGCTCTAAGGGCCATATTAATGATTTCTTGAATGAGTGCAATGAGTCAGCCTTTATTTAGTGTTGTTATTCCTTGCTACAACTATGCACATACTGTGGGGCGAGCCATTGAGTCTGTATTGGCTCAGGATGGAGATGATTTCGAAATTGTTGTAGTTAATGATGGGTCGACCGATGATTCCGAACCAGTCATCAAGTATTATTCATCAAGGCATCCAAATCTTGTTCATTACGAATATCAAGACAATGGTGGCCTTGCAGCAACGCGTAATAGGGGTATTCGGCTGAGCAAAGGCAGATACCTCATCTTTCTTGATGCGGATGACGAAATGGTTGATGGTGCGCTCAGCCGAGTGCGTAAACATCTGGATGAGGAGGGAGATGTTGATTTGTTAATTGGCGGCCATATATCGGTCAGCGACAAAGGCGATGAAAAAATTCATCACGTTAAGCGGTTGCCCCATGAACCCGAGCAAAGGTTTCTGGCCTATCTCAACAAAAAGATCAGTATCTCGAATGGTGCCACATTGATGCACCGGCGTATATTCAACGCGATCAAGTATTGTGAAGACCTAAGAAATGTTGAGGATATTCCTGTCTTCGCTCAAGTACTCGCATTACATGACTGTCGTGTTATCGATACGCCGATAGCTAGAATCTGCAAACACTCCGATAGCCTTCGTTATAATACGAACATCGCTCGCGACGTAGGTCTTCGAGTGGTTGATGTGCTGTTTGACAGAAAAATCTTGCCATCCGAGTTATTTAAATATCGGCGAATGTACTATGCGAAGCGTTGTCTGTCTTTGTTTCGCATTTTCTATCTGGGTGGAGAGCGGGAAGCTGCCATGCACTATTACCGTAGAGCGCTTAAAGTGGCCCCACGAATGTTATTGGAGTGGTCGTATTTGAAAAAATATATCCGATTAGTTCTCCGTTCCTCATTTAGTCATTAGAAAACCATCACTATTTAGTCCCTTACGGTTTTTCCTCGTATGTAAACGCCATGCAGAGCGTCTCGGCTAGTTGCGGCCGGACGAGGCACAACAGGGAATTGGTCAGTACGGCTGGTTGCCACAACAATCTGCCGGAAAATTTGTAAAACCGGCGGAAGGTCCGTCTGACCACCCCGCCGTGCGTAGGAATCCTCGGAAACAGGGTATACGACAAGCGTATATCGTCCAGGTAGGCCTCTTCAGCGACGGAAAACCCATAACGTTGGGCCAGTTGCCGTAGCACCTTGCTAGTGAACCAGCAGGTATGTTCGCGGTTGGCCCCTTCCTTGCCTTTAAGCAGGACGCGAACAAAGCGAACGAAGGTCAAAGGATTCGGCGTGGTCACTAGCAGCAGTCCGCCGGGTTTTAGATGTGCCTGAACTCGTTCAAAGAACCTTCCCAAGTTAGATAGATGTTCCAGGATGTCTCCGGCGACTACGACATCAAATGTCTTTCCGATATTCATTTCCTCGACGTTTTCGCAGATTGCCCGGTAGCCGCGCTCCTGCATTTTGACGACCTCGTCGGGCAAGTAGTCCACGCCGAGAACGCTTTCGGCATGCTTGCAGATGAATCCGTGCAGCCACGGCCGGTCCCCCTTGTCCAGTTCGTGGCACACGCATCCCAGGTCGAGTACGTTCTTACCGGCAACAAACTTGCCGATCCATTTTTCCTTGGTTCGATAGGGAATGTTCAAGCATTCTCCTCCGGTAGCTGGCAAACATGAATAAAGAGTTCCACGAAAGGTTGTGATTTCCCGTGTAATCTCGAATGTTCCTTTCGTAATCGTCTCACAATACGCGAATTCACTGAATCACCAAAGGAGCGTCGGATCTTTTTGAAAGAATTCACTATAAAGCGCAATCGCACGTCTTTTCACCTGCCGCCAAAAGACTTTATCTTCAGATAGCGTCGCTCGTAATGGCTTGTTTCTGTACACCCAAATAAATCGCAATAAATCACGCTTCGTTAAACCAATGTCCATGCTCGAAAAGTACAAAGAGCCGATATCTTTAACTCGCCAACGTCTTGGGATACAGTCGCGTATCTGCATGCGGTGCAAGTCGATGAGATAAAGACTTGAATGGCGTGGATCAATCCTGTCCGGCCCTGCCGAAATATCGAGCAAAAAATGGCAGATGTAGAAATCCCGATGGTTAATCCCATTTTCATGAAGTGTTCGAGCAATTTTTGCCACTTCCGTGATCAAGGCGCGTTTCAAGGCATAACTGGGTGGTGATGTTGGCCAGTCTCGACAAAAATCCTCAAGGCTTACGGTATTAGCCAATTCTTCTGTGATAACAAAGGATTCAAGGCGTGCAGGATTCCAACCTCTTTTACCATATCCCACTAAGCGCGTGGTTTTGATACCCAATTCCTCAAGGCGTTGGATAGCGCGCCATTCGTTTTGTGCGCCGAGTACTGGCAGACGCAATTGCAGCAAATTTTTTATTATCTTTTTCCAGCCTACCCCGTGATGGAACTTGGCGAAATAATTCTTGCCGTTAAAGGTAAAACGTAACGTTTTACGGCCATCTTGTTCGCGATAGACCCTGCCTTCTAGAGCTGATAACTGCTCGAAGACATCTTGGCCCTGCCAGTACTCTATCCAAGCCTTGGGTAACACTAGCATGCTGCCACCTGTTCAATAATGTCCGCAGCTTTTTCCGGCAGACTAAAGACATCGGTATTGGCAACATACTCCCTGCCACTGCGTTGCCACTGACTTTTTTTCTCAGAAGTTAACATGGAGGCCAACAGTTCGTTGAGTGTTTCTTGCTTAAAGGGTGAAGGGACTAATTCTCCAGCACCGGCACGTTCAATATGATAACTGTAGCCACAAACATCAGTAACCAGGACCGGTAATCCTGCTGCCATTGCCTCAATTAAAACCGTACCAGTGTTTTCACTGTAGGCAGGGTGTAGCAAAAGATCCGCTGCCACAAAAAACCGTGGCACATCCTCGCGACCACAGACAAAACGTATTTGCTCTGCAATACCTAATCGTTTGGCTAATCGCCGAAAAGGCTTGGATTTATCTTTACCCACGATCAATAAAACCGTTTTTCCACGAAGCTTGGGAGGTAAAGCTGACATGGCTCGAATCGCGCGATCAACACCCTTGGTCCTAAAGCCGGAGCCAACCATTAAAACGATGTTCTGATCGCATCTGATAGCCAATTCACAACGCAATTCAGCACGGACCTCCGCAGCGTTATGGAGCGCTAAGCGATCCCTGGTAATTCCTGGAGGTAACAAATGAAAACGCTCTTCGGCAGTGCCGTAATAGTCCATGAAAAACCCCTTTTCTTGTTCGGAGATCAATAGAATCTCTGTCTTTGACTCCCTATCGAAAACGGCTCGCTCCAAACGCAAAAAACTCCGACAGCGTCCCGTCAAACGGTACCAAAAGCTTCTTGCACTTGCTTTCGCGGCAAAACAAGTATCCGATGCAAAATAGACATCCAAACCGGGCATCTTGTTGAATCCGACGACAGCATCATAGTGCTTTGCAGCCAAAGACTCACTGAGCCTTTTAGCAAAGGATTCATAGCGCCGGTGATTTGTAAAACCCCGAAGAGGAAGTATTGAAACGTCCAAACCATCCGGTATCTCCCCTTGCCAGGAACCGGTATACACATCCACTTGATGACCACGCTCCAGACAGACCTTGGCTATTCGCAGAAAGTCTCGCTGTAACCCACCAAAGGGAAAATATTTAAACAGGCAAAATGCAAATTTCGTTTTTTCAGCCATGAGGGCTCTTCCTGCTGAGGATCCAAGGGCCTTTTTGTTGCTTGCCAACATTCACCATAGAAGAAAGTGTGAAGCTTCCGCCCTGCCGATCTGGGTTGAGGAGATCAGGCCGGTCAACCCATTGATTGTTTAATGTAAATTCGACTGTTCGTCAAGGTGCAACGGCGAAAGAGCCCAGGAATGCCGAAAAAGGGACCGGCACAAATCGGCCAATCTCGTTGTTTCTTGTGGGATTGCAAGTCTTTGCAAGGCCTGTCCTCTGGTTGCGCCTAAAACACACCCGAAAAATGTCAGACTAATGCTTTTTGAAGAGTGACTGACAGAGACCAATTCATACAAGGCTCCCAAGAATTGGAGAAACTGGTGAGAACTCCTGGATTGACAAGAAACAAAAAGGAGGCTAAAAAGCCCTTTTCAGACCGAGAAATATTCTCTTAGAAATTCTCAGGGACTTGCAATACCTTAATAACCGTCGTTATGTTATGACAACTCAAAGGGGTACGATTCAATGAATATCTGCGTGGTTGGCGTAGGGTATGTGGGCCTTGTCACTGGAGCCTGTTTCTCCGAGTTCGGACTCAGGGTAACCTGTGTAGACAGGGGTGCACCAAAGATTAGTATGCTGAACCAGGGAAAAGTCCCGATCTACGAGCCCGGACTTGCAGAACTTATTGAAAAAAATATGAATGAAGGCCGCATCTCTTTTACCACAGATATCAAGGAGGGTGTGCGAAATGCCCTGGTGATTCTTATTGCCGTTGGCACCCCATCGGACCAGGAGGGGAGCGCCGACCTGAGGTATGTGGAGGAGGTGGCCAGATCAATAGGCCAGACCATGAATGGCTACAAGGTAGTGGTGACAAAGAGTACGGTTCCTGTAGGCACCGGGAAGTTGATTAAGGCTATCATCAAGGAAAACCAGGCCGAACCCTGTCCCTTTGACGTTGCCTCTAACCCTGAATTTTTGAGGGAAGGGTCGGCCATTGAGGATTTCATGCGCCCCAACAGGGTCGTAATCGGTGCCGAGAGCGAACAGGCTATCGCTATCCTCCAGGACCTTTACAATCCCCTCTACCTGATTGAGACCCCCTTTGTGATTACGGATGTGGCTACAGCCGAAATGATCAAGTACGCATCCAACGCCTTCCTGGCCACGAAAATATCCTTCATCAACGAGATGGCAACCATCTGTGAGCATGTGGGTGCAGACGTGCACAGGGTGGCCAAGGGCATGGGGCTTGATGGACGGATCGGTCGTAAGTTCTTACATCCCGGGCCGGGTTTTGGCGGGTCATGCTTTCCAAAAGACACACGGGCCATCAGTCAAATTGCCAGACAGCACGGGTATGAATTCAAGATTGTCGATGCGGTGATCAAAGTGAACGATGGGCGGCCCGGGATTATGGTTGAAAAGATTGTCTCGGCCGTGGGCGGGGAGTTGAGGGGCGCAATCATTGGGATCCTTGGTTTGACCTTTAAGCCGAATACGGACGATATGCGAGAGTCTCCCACCATTCCTATTATCCAGGGGTTGCAGGAGAAGGGGGCAAGAATCCATGCCTATGATCCAGCAGGGATGGACTACGCAAAAGAATACCTTCAAGATATCGACTACAAGAAAGATCTGTATGCGGTGGCTGAAGGGGCCGATGCACTGGTTCTTGCCACGGAATGGAACCGGTTTCGAAATATTGACTGGAATCGGATGAAAAAGCTTTTGAAACGCCAAATTGTGGTAGATTTACGAAACATCTACGATCCACAGCGGATGCGGGCATTAGGATTCCATTATGCCAGTGTTGGACGACCGTAGCATCTATGAGTACTCCCTGCGAATCGAAGCCTGCCAAACTCGTCATTGGTTGTTTTACGAAGGATATGGATATTCTTGGGGAAGTGGCCGCAAGGTTGTTTGAATCCTTTGGATCACCCGATGTGATAAGTCGATGGCTACCATTTGAACATACAGACTACTATACCTCTGAGATGGGTTCACCCCTTTTCAGGCGGCTGATGGCTTTTCGTGAATTGATTCACCAGGACGCCCTGCCTGACATCAAGCTTTTTACCAACGATCTGGAAGGTCAGTTTTCAACGCATGGGAAGCGACTTGTTAATATTGACCCCGGATACTTACTGGCAGAGCGATTTGTTCTGGTAACCGGAAAAAACTACACCCACCGTATCTATCTGAGAGAAGGGATTTATGCGGACTTAACCTTGATTTACCAGAAGGGTCGTTTCCGTCCGTTGGACTGGACCTATCCGGACTATGCCGGGGATGCGATTATCGATTTCTTGATGTCTGTACGGGCCAGGTATATGCGCCAGTTAAAAGAACGGGTAGGTTAGTCTGTTAGTTGTGAAGTTCGCGTTTTTTGTGGCAGAAAATAAATTCGAATTTCGAATATCGAAATTCGAAACAATTTTCGAATCTTGAAAATTCAAATGACCAAAACAGATGGCTAAACAAACTGAAGTGATCGACCTCAGGCGAACTAAAGTTAATTGTTTTGAACATTTTGAAAATTCGTATTTCGGATTTGTTTCGTATTTCGTATTTCGGGCTTCGTATTTTCCGGCTTGTTCAGGTTAAGGGTACCATGATAAAAAGTATGACTGCCTTTGGCAGGGCGGAAAATACAATGGAAGGGCGCACACTTACAGTGGAGATGCGTTCGGTGAATAGCCGTTATGGAGAGGTCATAGTGCGTATGCCTTCGCAGTTTTTGCCTCTCGAGGATCAGATCAAGAAGCTGGTCGCGACCAGGATTTCGCGTGGCAGGGTGGAGGTAATGATTAAGGTTAAGAATGGTTCACAGGTGGTTACTGAGATCCACGTTAATCTTCCCCTGGCCAAAGAATATTATAGGGCCTTGTGCGAACTGAATGAAACCCTGCAAATTGAAGAAAAGGTCGGGCTTCAAACACTCTTAGGCATGCAGGGAATCATTACGGCTACAGAACCTGAAGAAGATCTGGAGAAAACATGGTCGCTCCTTTCATGGTGTATCCGTGAGGCATTAGAGGGTATAGATGGTATGCGGATTTCAGAGGGGATGGCCATCTACCAGGATTTTCAAAAACGTCTGCAGTCTGTTGAGGAGGATTTGTTTCGTATAAAAGAGCTGGCCCCAGCCATATTGTCACAGCATCACAGTCGCTTGAAGGAACGGATAGCTATGCTTACGCAAGGCGCGGTAGAGGTAGATCCAAACCGACTGGCTCAGGAGGCGGCTTTTTTGGCGGACAAAAGTGATATCACCGAGGAGATAGTTCGTGCTGAGAGCCATTTGAAACAGTTCCGAAGCATGATCGAATCAGAGGGTCCAACTGGAAGGGCTCTTGATTTTCTCCTCCAGGAACTTAATCGGGAGGTAAACACAATTGGTTCAAAGGCAGGAGATGCGCAGTTGCCCCAGATTGTTGTGGGGCTCAAGAGTGAACTGGAAAAGCTTAGGGAACAGGTTCAGAACATAGAGTAGCGGAAAGACAATCTCTCACAGAGCGCACAGAGACGCAGAGTTTTTGATCTGAATTCCTGAGAGGGGAATTCAGATCAAGGTGCCACGCTGTTCAAAAAATCAGGCCAAAAACTGATCTCAGTGATCTCTGCGGGCTCGAGCGACCGGAGGGAGCGGGCGAGAGATTTTGGTCCGGCTTGCTCGGGTTTGGAGGAGACAATGGACAGGACCCTGCTGAACATCGGGTTTGGAAATACAGTCGTTGCCAGTCGCATAGTGGCTATTGTGACGCCAGGCTCGGCTCCCATGAAACGGTTCAAGGAGGATGCAAAAGAGGGAAAGCGGTTGATTGATGCCACTCAGGGGCGTCGAACGCGGTCTATCATTATTACAGACAGCAACCACGTCATTCTCTCGGCCGTTCAAGCTGAGACCATATCGCAGCGGTTTGTGACCGGTTTTGAGTTCAAGGAGGGTAAGAAGAAGGCACAGGAGACCAGGTGAGCGTCATCGTGAATCGAAAATCGGTGTTACACTTTTTTTCACCACCCCAGGTTTCAGGTTTCAGTGTTCAGGTTTGCGGCTTACGCCTTGAGAACAGTACAGATCTCGCGTTTGTCGCTCCTGACACCTGACACCTGACATCTGACACCAAAAAGTACGAACAAAAGAACTTATCTCTTGGCGCCCGCATCCTTGATAAGTGTAAACCGAGGAATGAAGGATGCCCGAATAGCGATTCCCGAATAACGAAATGGTCAAAAAAGGACATCTGTTCATCATATCTGCACCTTCTGGGGCCGGGAAATCGACCATCCTGACAGCGATCTTGAAAAAAGATTCACGCCTTCGATATTCGATTTCTTGCACTACGCGTCCCCCCCGTGGCAACGAGCGAGATGGCGTAGACTACTATTTTATCAGCGATGTTGCGTTTCGTAAGAAGATAGACTCTGGTGAATTGGCCGAATGGGCTGAAGTGCACGGTCATCTGTACGGCACGTCGGCCAGATTTCTGGACGACGGCCTTCGCCGGGGCTACGACATCCTGTTCGACATTGACGTTAAGGGTGCCAAAAAACTCTACGCCAAATATCCTGAAGCTACTTTGGTCTTCATAGCACCGCCATCCATGGACGAACTAAAGCGGCGACTTGCTGAACGCGGCACGGATTCAGTTGAGGCGATTGAGCAGCGGATGAAGAACGCCAGGGCAGAGATGGCCGAGGCCAAGTGGTATCATCACGTGATTGTGAATGACGATCTGGCCCAGGCGATTTCAGAGCTGAAGGCCGTTATCGAAAAAGCACGCTCGCAAAAGTGATCGTGTCTAATTACGGGAGTATTTTTATCTCCCACTGAGTACACAGAGTCACTGAGTTTTTGAGGTGAATTGCTGAGAGGGCAATTCACCTCAACCTGCCATCCCGCTTGGGC
>JAFDKF010000164.1 GCA_019307135.1 Deltaproteobacteria bacterium | reverse complement strand
AAAATCGTGGGAATTAGGAACCCGATGAACCTGGAAAACTTTGTGTGGTGAGAAAAGAAAAAGAGGATTTCCTCGCGGCACAAGGGTTTGCGGTTGCTAAGTGTTTAATCAGAGCTGAAACCAGAATCAAGCCCAAGCAAAGGGAGCAACAATGTTTCTTGACGCAGAGGCAGTTGCGAGGCATTTTGCGCTGCGTGCAGGTTGTCGCTTCATAGGATGCAAGCCAGTGGGGATTGCTGTCTTCTCTATGAACCTTAGAGTTTTGGTACTTGAGCCAAGAACTGTGCCACCAATTGAAGAATTCATCTTGCGTTTTCTTTTGGAAGGCATAGACAGCCTACGAGTGCTTTCCGATTTGCTTGGTCTATCCCCTGATCTCGTCACGAACAGACTAATTGACCTGCGCCGGAACGAATTCCTCGATGTTGAGCAATCGAATGGTTCGGAATTGGACACTCGATTCATTCTTACAGAGCGAGGGCAAGAAGTTGCGCGTTCTCTTCGCCAGAATGTGATGCATGAGATCACCCTCCCAAATGTTGTCTTTCACGGACTGCTTCGCGTACCCGTGCAGTTGGGAGACTACTCAAGGCAGCAGTATTTGAAGCCAAAGGAGGCAAACAATTCTGGACTTACGCTAATTCGTGCAATTCCAAATCGTTATCCACATCCAGAAGAGCTAAATGTCGATATGCTCAACACGGTCTTCAAAGCCGGACGTCGCAGAGATGGGGCGGAACGAGACATTGTTGCAGTAAAAAGCGTGCTTAAGATGGTTTACACGCTTTACGAGCCTGCTTTCATGCTTGAGTACGAGACTGACGATCACAGACGAGAGCGGCAGGTCGCCTTTGTGGTAGAGGGTCAGATAAAAGAGGAGTATGAATCCACCTTCGCCAGAGTCCGCGGACCAGAACTACTCGCCGACGTTATGACCCCCGCACCGGAACCCATAAGAAGGCGCATTGAACGACTCGCAGAAGATGAACAGATCGTAGAAAGACTGGGAAAGTTGGATGATGTCGAGGAACTCGCATCTCGGGTGGCATTGGCTCGACAAGAGGTGGAGGATGCAAGGCGGGCATTGGAAGAAGAAGATCGATCAGATACTCGCTCAGTACTTCGCAAGAAGATCGAACAACTGGAGCAAGAAAAGGAAAATTTGGAACAGGAACGGAATTCCAGAGCAGTGAAGTTTCTGTGGACGCCTGAGATCCGAGAGAAGTTTTGGGAAGCAATTAGGACAGCTCGTGATCGCCTTCTAATCTTATCGGGTTTCATTTCGTCATATGTCGTTAACAGAGAGCTTGAAGAGGGACTACGCGACGCACTGAAGCGTGGAGTCAAAATTTGGATCGGCTATGGATTCGGTAGAGACAACCGTCGAGGCCAAGAACAAAGAGTGCAAACTAAGTGGAAGGAAGCTGAAAAAGCATTTGAGCAGCTTAACCGCGAATTTCCAGATTTGTTCACCTACAAAGACATTGGACGAAGTCATGAGAAACGGCTTATTTGTGATGACAGGTTTACATTTGGAGGAAGTTTCAACCTCCTGTCATTCTCAGGTGAGTCGAGAGGCGGCCAGAAGATCCGCCACGAGGGGGCTGACCTCATCGAAGACAAGGAGTTTTGTGACCAGCTCTACTCCAAATACGTCAGAATGTTTTTTCAGTGAGATTTCCCTGAGCCACTCCGCTTCATAACAAGGTTTAGATTGCTTATGACCAGTTCTTCTTTAGCTCACAAACCCTAAACCGCAAGCCCTTTTTTGGTTGAGTGCTGTAAATGTCAAGACTTCAAGAAACAATCTCTAAAATAGCGAAATTCAAACTCGCTGCTATACATCTATACTGTAGGGTCGTCAAAAAACTGCTGTGATTTCATTATGATATCTGTACTCTCAACTGCGTATTAGCCATACTAGGCACGCGCCTTATCTGAAGTGAGACCTGCCCCCAAGAGCGAATCCACTTCAGCCCAACCGCTTGACGAGTGCGCCTATCATTTTCCCGTACTCCACACATTCATCACGAACCTCTTCGTTCGGGGCTCCCACTGACACGGGGCCGTAGTGGTTCCCTTTTTGGACACCTTGAACGATCATTCCGTGGATCAGCAACCCTTGGAGGATACTCATGATGGTGGTTTCGTTCCCACCGCCGATCATTCCCGATGAGGTAAAGGCCCCTCCAACTTTTCCGGTCAGCTTCCCGTAACACTGGATGCTCTTGTCCATCAGTTCTTTGACCTCTGTTGCCATTACCCCAAAATACGTAGGGCTCCCTATTACAATCCCGTCCGATGAACGCAGGTCTTTAATTCTGGTATCTTGAACCTTCTTCAGATCAACGTCGACATCGCCCAATGAATCCAATCCCTCTTGTACCGGGCCTCTACAAATCGCAAATATGTCATCACAATTTCCAGCGGCTCTTCCAAATCGCGTGACATCACATAAACAAACTGCTTCAGTTCCTGATTGGCTCTCTCCAGTTCCGCGACATGGCGTTGAAGGTTTGCCTCAGCCTGCTTGTGCTCAAGCGCCTTTTCTTCCAACTCCTTGACCCATTGTTCCAATGCTTCATAGGTTGGTTTCATGGACATACACTGTTCACTGGCAATGACGGGGCTCTCTGTTTCTAAAACGTGCCTCTGTTCCAACCAAACATCTTTCCATCAATATCGTGAAAGTCAATGTAAATTCGGTCGGCTGGAATATCAAATTCTGATGCGATGAAATCGCATAAATCCTTCGACAAATCAGCACATTCATCTTTTGAAAGGCCGATACTTTTCATTTCAAGATAAGCCATAGGCTCGGTACTCCCTCCAAAGATCATTGGAGTCCCATGATCGATTGAGACCATTACCCACTTATCAGGTTTGCCCAACAGGTTTGCCACAAATCCTGATGTTCTCTTAAGGGCTTCCTGAATTGCTCCACCATCAACTTCTTTGTTGGTTTCAATCTTTAGATATGGCATACTCTCCTCCTTTCAATACAGGTTAATCTCTTGAAGGTCGTTTTCCTCGTTAGTGTAGGTGATTCTTTCAATCTGTCTCTGAAGTTGGATAAGCATGCTCCTGTCTTTTACCGGCGTCACCGCTAGTGCCTGCCTGGGCCACGGCGTGGAAGCGTTGGATGGTATCCGGGTTGATTTCGATTTTTTCATGTTCGGTGTGAATCCAGCTCAGGGCCTTGCGATACCCGACGATTTCCTCCTCCGATCTATTCCTAAGAAACGGGGTCTTGGTATTCAGTTGGTGCCACCGTTTTGGGATGGGTTGACCTTCTTCGCGTGGCTTCTTGGTGGGAACTATCAGGAAGGACTATTTTTGTCAATGGGTTACCTTGAAGGCGAGAATGAGGGTTGGAGCCGACAAGAAAGGAATTACCAAGAGGCACCTTTTTGTAAAGGGGGACCCGCCTGCCACCCGCCTGCCGACGCCTGAGACAGCATTCAGCTTACGTGTCGGCATTGAACCTGCCCGATGTGCCTGGCGTTGGCAGGCGGGTGGCAGGCGGGTTTGGAGGGATTCTTGAAGTAACCGCACAGGTGGAATTTGTTTGGTTATTCCTTTAGGTCCTAATTTGTGCTATAAGATCTTGAAACGCACCGAATGGGTATCGCTTTGCCTTTAGAAATAGTCAGGATAGCGTCTGTTTCAAGACAATGAACTGCCCCGCAGCAAGCTACGGGGTATCGCGCATCTGATTTTCACAATCTAAACGAAGCAAGCTTTGGGGAGTTAAACCCAACAATTCACGAAAATCTGTGTAATCTGTGTAATCTGCGGATTAACGATCCGTTAAGGAGTAGACACATGCGGCCCAAAAGGTATATTGTGTGGTCCAAGAATGAAATTGATTTAAATGATAATTGGCAAAAAAAGTGGTACATTCAACAGATCTTAACTTATGGCAGGGCCGAGGATATTGTTCAACTCAACTGGGAAGAAATAAGATCGCTTCTTGGAGAACTCAATCTTCCGCGCCATGTAAAAGCAGTATGGGAGGATTATTTTAATGCTCAGGGGTAAAGGAATTATGTCTGATCTTCAGAGAAGGATACTTGGCTCCTTTAATAAACTTCCCGATTCTTCTTATTTTTATCTTAGCGGTGGCACGGCATTAGCCGAGTTTTATTTGGGCCATAGGAAGTCTTATGACTTAGATGTCTTTACAGTGGAAGAGCGGCTTATCTTACCATTTTCTCGAATAGTCGAAAAAGAATTAATAAGAGAGAGGTTCTATGTAGATGTTATTCGTAGATTCTCATCGTTTGTTGAATTTGAGGTAACTCAAAGAGATGAAGCAACTAAAGTTCAGCTTGCTTATGATTCACCTTTTCGGTTTGAAGAACCAGTCGATTGCAATTTGGGTATCAAGGTAAATCATTACAAAGATATTACAGTAGATAAACTTCTTGCTTTTTTTGGTAGAGCAGAACCACGTGATGCAATAGACCTTTTCTTTATTTTAAAAAAAGAGAATATTTGGGAGCTTGCCGATCTTGCGGTTGAAAAGGACCCGGGTTTTGATCTGTACTGGTTAGCAGTCGCCATGAATGAGGTTAAAGATTTTCCTGACCACATAACCAGATGGCCAGTAGAAATGCTTATAGAGATAAATGTTGAGGAATTAAAAAGGGTATTTTCTCGCATTTCTATAGAGATCATGAATAGATTAAAGAAGTAAGTAAGAAACGGCAAACTACTATTCCAAAAGATATAAGGAATCTTTTGGGGCTTAAACCCAATGATAAAATCCTTTACCTGATTGAAGGTAAAAGGGTGGTTTTAAAACCCCTGAAAGGAAATATTCTTGATCTTAGGGGCAGCGTAACGACAAAAGAGAAACCTGTTGATTTTAAGAAACTCAGAGACCATACCAGGAAAAAGATTGCCCGAAAAGGTATAGAAAAGCTTTACTCTTATGATAAGGACTATGACAGGATTGACTGGCTTACCAGATTGGAACCATGAAAAGGCTGGGGCGAACGTATTGCAAATATCAAGAAATTATATGACAGGAATAGTGCACCGGCAACCAACGAATCTCGGCTGGCATTTTCCGAAAAAGAGCCCACTTATTCATCCATCGCAATCTTATTTTGCTTTTTTTGACTATTGATCCAGCCTTCTTTGTATTCTTCCATAGTCTCAAAGCAATTTGCAAGGTCATCCTCAAGCCCTTTAAAGCAATCGTTCTTCCTAAAGGCAACCTTGCCAGATGGAATGTCTCCGGAGGCGGCGGAGCGCAGCAGGATGCGCATTCTGTGGATAGGCGCGATGATCCGATGTGAGTAGACAATGCCCCATATGATCAAGACAAGGGATGAAAATCCGACCAGGATGGCCCATTGCAGCAAAACAGTCACATTATGCTGGCAGGCAATTTTCCCGTCATTGAAAACAAAAAGATAAAGATAAGACATCCCAAATCCTACCACGACAGCCACGCAAAGCTGCAACAGAATCATGACAGTCACATATCCGAACTGGAAAGGCTTGTCTAGGATATACTTCCTACGCACTATTTTTTCTTTTCTCACCCGCTTGCCCCCTTCTTGCTACGAATCCCATTTTATATACGACGACATAAGTAGGGGCGGGGTTCATCCCCGCCCGAAAAGCCGGATTCATACGGCGATACGGGCGGGCATAAAGCCCGCCCCTACATTTCTCACGCTCTCCCATTCTCAATCACCCGGAACAATTAATGACGCTATGTATATATAGTTCTTATACACTTTAAGAAAATGTTCTTGGCTACGCCGGTTTTTCACGGCTTCGTAATAAAACCAAAAAGCCCCTTCTCTTCTTTCAGCCTTCAGCTTTGAGCTTTCAGCTTATATTCTGACTTATGGCCCGGTGATCCTAATATCATCTTCTGTTTCTTCCATGCCATCAGGTCCAAGGCTTATGAGTGTGTATTTTTTCCGATCTTTGGTCGCCCTGTAAACAAGCTCATATCCCCAGTGGTCCTGGGTCAAGGGTTTAAGATTGTTCTCCTTGAATTTTTCCTCCATCCATCTTTTGAAATCCTCAGTCCTGGGATAGCGGCCCCGGCGTATGAATTCATAATCAAGCATAGTACTTATACTTCGCATATCCCCGGCAGTGGCAATCTGTTGGGCGACTGTTTCAGTATCGTTGAAGAACTTTATGATTTCGTCGGAATTGCCTGCAATAATTCCCAGAGCGATGCCCGCCGCCAAAAGTTTCATGATCAAACTATGCATATCGAAGATATCTCATAAGCGTTCAGGGGTTCACAGTTCAGAGGTTCAGGGTTCAGGGTTCGGAAGTCAGAGGTCAGAGGTCAGAGATCAGAAGTCAGATCTCCGACCTCTGATTTCTGACCTCTATTCTTTTAACTGAACGGTTCACCCCGTTAAATAGGGTTCCCTTCGGGACACGAAGTGTAATGTTTTCAAGCCGTCAGGCGCAACCTTGGTAACTTCTCAATAAATTGGACCTGTGCGGTTAGGTGATTCCTAAGCCTTTCAGAATGACCTAAGTCTCATCGATGGGTTCCCGTAGGGGCGGGTTTACCCCGCCCGAATCGATTTGGTGGGCGGCGTAAAGCCGCCCCTACGACGTCTCCTTCATAACCATGAACTCATTGACAAAACACAATAAATGCTAACCGCACAGGTGGAATAAATTTGGGTAGATGTTGCGTTTTGTTACCCAAACCCTTTCCGGCAACACGGCCCGCCCTGGTGCGACAGAAGCCCAAACGTGCCCCAGAGAGAAAAACCCGGTCTGGGCCAGGGTTGCCTCGCTCCAAATTGAGGTTGAACTAAGCGCTTCGCGCAGCCTTGTCTAAACAACCCTTCCTGTTTCCCGCCGACATTGTTCAGTTTGCTGGATTTTCAAAAGCTACGGTATACCTCGCTTGTACACTTT
>JAFDKF010000163.1 GCA_019307135.1 Deltaproteobacteria bacterium | reverse complement strand
CAATAGTCAACAGCCCACGACAAATGTGACTACTAATGCCGTTAACCTTCAAACTCATCTTACGTATCATCCGTGCAAAGCTACAGCAATAGCCGTGCCGAACAGTATTGATTAAAAATATGTTTTTCATTCCTCTTATTCCATTTAGTTCTTATAATTCCGGTTTCTTGCACAGTTGTGAAAAAGGCATAAAGAGGCATATTATTATTATGTTGCGAGTCTTTTTCGAATTATGTTGCGAGTTTTGATAACTCGCTGTTATTGTGGCAAATTCCGGCATCCAGAGTCGCGGTCGATATTCACTTTGGTTTCAACAGGTTAGAGTAACTCGCAACATATGGGTCAAACCTACACATTTGACAAAGCCAGTTTTTTCACCGTCTTCGTAATAAGCTTTCCAAACTTCTTATCGTTCTTTTGCTTTAACTGGATTCTTCGACTCGCCTGAGTTACCCCTGATTCGCTCACACCAAACCGTTCTCCGATTTCCATTAATTTCTTGCCGCTATAGCGGTGGCATAAATATAGCTTGACCTGTCGAGCTAGTTTTTCATCTCACGCCAGTTTTGTCAAATGTGTAGGTTTGACCCGGTTTTTTCCGAGTCCTTTTGACCAGGCCGAAATTCACGGCTTTCCTCGCTCAACATTACGTCGCTTCTTCCTTCTATCCGTGTACTTTAAGAGTTTGTCCTTTGTCCGCAACTGAGGGCCAGCTGGCCTTAGGCGGTTTTTGCGAATCTTTGCCTTTCGCTTGGCATCGCCATATTTTCCAAATCTACCGCCTATGGACACTTCCTTGAACATCTCGCATCAGACTTATTCAACGTAGTCAATGACGTCCCCGAAGTTGTTCTCTGTTTTTTGATGATCGTTATCTCTTCATCAAGACAGTAAATTTTTCCTGCTCGAAATGGTGATCATGTGTGAGCACTTCTACTATTGATTCAGATCGCATGACGTTCATAGAAATACAATCTGTCAGGCTATACTCCTTGTCGTTTCGGTTTTCATACAAGATCAGCCCCTTCAAAAAAGAGTCACGGGTTTGTGGAATGACTCTCACATTTGGATTTTCCAGGATAGCCCGTACCATTCTTGCTGCTTGCTTTCGCATGTGCTCGCCTTTTGAAAGTGCGGCCAGGAATTCACTCAATACTTCGTCCGTTGTAACTATAAATACATCGCCAAGCGATGATCTGGCAGCTTTAGCTGTGTCAGCCCATTGATCTCCAGGTTTCACTACAGCAATCCAGTAATGAGAATCCGCAAAAATCGATTTCATTGCTTGGGTACTCCGTACAGGTAATGATCCAGATTGTCATTCAGATCACTGGGAAGTTTGTCCCATTCTTCCTGAGGAATTTCCCTGGCAAGCTCTTCCAGCATATCCTCAATCGCCTTTGCCGACTGATCGTAATGTGTCTCGCCGGTGGTAAGTCTTAGTTCATCCACTTGCAAAACTCGAAGCAGCTTTCCTTGTGGCGAGTATTCGCCTAAACCTTTTACATACATTCGAGCTGTCTTATGCTCTTTCAGCGCTGTTGTAACCTGTTCTTCCTGTTCAGGGGTGAAAACTACGGTAACTACAGTGTCTTCACCTGACCAGACCTGGAACCGTCTCTTCTTAACATCAGCTTCGAATACCTCTCCGCTAATTTCGACACGATCTCTGTGAGGTGTTTCAACGTATTTTTCCAGCTTTTGTCTATGCGCAAGGGTCAAACGAGTGGGCTTCTTATTTGGCACATGTAGCTCCATTTCCTCGTCATCAGCAAGGGTCTGGCCCAACTTGACATACTCCGGCAGTAATGCTCTGGGGAATCTCTCGGGTAGTGGGTCGTCCGCCCCCAACGCCTCAAACACCTCATGGGCCAATTTAACAGCCTGATTGATCTCGACGGGTTCAGGTTCCCAAAAGACTCTTTGGTCCTCTTCTTCAATAAACACCTCAAGCGGTGCAGTTGCGCTCCCGTCCTCGATTCTTCTCAAACACAAACGCACCCTCTCCTCAAAATGAGATGGCAAGCGTTCACGATCAGGGTTCGCTGTTCGCCAGAGAGTTTTGGCTGTTTCCGCCACCATCTTCTGAAATTGGCTCAATTCGCTCAGGGCTTGCAAGTCCAGGGCATGATCACGAAAACGTTTCCCCTTGAAACTTAGCCTTACAACCTCTTTCCATTTGCCAGACATTATTACACCTCCAGAATCTTCAGTGATTTGATTCCCCGGTCATCCACGATCTTAACTGCAATCCGTTTGTTATCTCCAGGCTCAAAGGGCAACAATAACGTGCCGCAAAGGGCCTCATAGTCCTCAACGACAGCTCCACATCCGACTAGGCCATTTGACCAGTCTTTGAGCGCTGGTTTGGCAAGCTCAGGATAACTCAATTCTCTATCATGATGAGCCACGTATTCATTTTTTATAGCTGAACACCGGCAACCTTTAAAGCGAACCTTTGAAGAGAGTTTGTTTTTCATTTGAGAGCTCCTCTTGCTATATCCCGATAGAAATTGAGCGCGGCAACGCGGAAGGGATCTGGTGACTTTGTTTCATTGAGAATTAAGGCATATTCTTCTTCGGTTAATTCATAGAGATGAGCCACACGGCAGTCTATTTCTGCTTCGAGGGTAGTTGTATCTGCGGAAGGGTTCGACTTTTTGGTGGTTAGGGTTTTAGCGACAAGACTAACAATCCCTTTTTGCTCTGTTTCCCCCGCTTTATGCACCACTAATTTTTCGACATTTTCCTTTTTTACTTCTGCGAGAGCTTCTCCCTTCTCAGGATTAAGGCTTTGAAAGTAATAGTTTAATAGGCTTGAGTTGATTAAACCAAGTATATATCTTAAATTAAATGTAGTATTTTTCGAGTGAATTACGTGCATATTATTCATGCAAACAAACTGGTCAGTGTCTAAAGCTGCGATTAAGCTATCGCCAGTTTGACGTATTACAATTTTTTCTTTCGCATCAAAATTTGCGCCGTACCTTGGGGCTGCTAAATTATTACCAAATTTTATCCATCTATCACCAGGCCATTTAATTAAATATTTTACAATATCTTTTCCACGAAGCAATGGCCTATAGTATTTATTCTCTTTATATGATGCATCATAGACACGATTTTTAACCATTTCTCTTGTTTGTTTCGGAGTACCTTTCGTTCTTTGTATGCTGATCAAACAGATTGCACAGTTTTTCATAAGGGGTAGTCTTTTCAGCACAGATCATTCGCAGTACTTCCAGTATTTGTTTGGGCTGGGCAAAATTGTAACGAATGACTCGATCATTATCATAGAGATAGACAAGAAAATAGGGCTGCATGGGGTTGACCTTCTCGTTTCCGGAACTATCTGCTTTCTGTTTAAGGCAAAAGACAACCCCGGGCCGAATGACAGGATAGTCAGGATGCGTGGGGACAACAGCATAAAGCCCGAGAGGCGCTTCCTCAAGGCGCTGGCGATTGTTTTCGATATACCTCATCAAGTCGATCCTAAAATCATCTAAAGTAAATTCGTTAAGGGACACATTTTCTTCAAAGTCTTCAAGATCAAGGACCTCTTCCTTGAGGCGAAGGAGCTGTTTGTCACGAAATGTCAATTCGTCTTCAACAAGGTCTTTGACCCGATCCAGGAGATTGTCTTCTCCGGTAGCCGTAATGTCCACCAGGGCCATCCTCGCTTCAACCCTATTTTTAAGCCTGATGTAATTGTCCAAATTATCAGTAGGCCAGAAGTTTACCATCTGAATCTCATCGTTAATACTGCCGATCCTGTCAATCCGGCCAAAACGCTGGATAATGCGAACAGGATTCCAATGGATGTCATAGTTGATGAGATAGTCACAGTCCTGGAGATTCTGGCCTTCGGAGATACAATCTGTGGCAATGAGGATGTCAAGCTCATTGTCCTGAATAAGAGAGGGCATTTTATCTCGGTTTTTGGAAACCGGTGAAAAATGTGTCAGGATATGACTAAAATCGTTTTTCCCGAAAGTTGTCTGGTTTGCTTTTGCACCGCCTGAGACCATAGCCACATGAAGACCAAGATCATTTGCAATCCAATCCTTAAGTGCATCGAATAGATATTCGGCAGTATCAGCAAAGGCGGTAAAGATCACGACCTTGCGATTCTGCCTGCCGTCCTTGGTCCGGGTTGGATTCTGCACCTTGCGCGCGACGAGGTTTTTCAATTCGATGAGTTTGGCATCGCGTACTTTTGTTACATCTCTGGCAACAAGATATAAGATTTGTAGCTGCTCTTTATCCTGATTAAGATCGCGTTTCCATCGGTCAATATCAATATGATCAAGGCTGAATTTGAGTTTCTTGCCTACGAATGCGGCCTGAAGGTCTTCATCCTCCGGATCAATGTCGCTGAAATCGTCTACGGTAACGTCAGGGCGTTCTTCTTTGAGTTTTTCGTATCGCCCTATCCGATCTTCAAGGTCCTGAATCTTATCTATTGTTCGTTTTATGGTCAGCGTAAATGAATGAACCGAGCTTTCAAGACGCTTGAGGAAATTTACCCTCATCATGCCAATGAGGTAACTCTCACGATCCTGCTGGCTGAAATGCGGGATGGTCCCGTCTTCGTAATGATCCTTGAATTCCGGCAGCACATATTTGAAGGGGTTAAACAAAGAAAGCTGATAATTTGAGATTTCATTATTCAGCTCGTCGTAGGAAGGGAATTTACCTTCCGTGTCTATATTCGGCGATAATGATATGGGTTTGAGCCTTTTGGGAAACTCGCCCAGCTCATGGATGCTTTTCTGATAATATCTCTGAAGGTGTTTGCGGGAACGGGCAATGGTTATTTCATCCAGCAGCTTGAAAAAGGCCGCACTCAGTTTATCAAGCAGGTCCCTGGTATTTCGTTTTTCCCTATTATCCGCCCACCTGGTAAAAACGCGCTGTGCAACGGCAAGCGTATCTTTGAGGCTTATTATGCCCATGGGAACATGAAACGCATCGTCTTTGTTTTCTGTTATGAAATAGATCTGATTGCGCAAGTCCTGGAGGGTGTTATTCACGGGTGTGGCTGAAAGGAGGAGGACCTTGGTTTTTACGCCTTTCTGGATGATATCTTCCATCAAGCGTTGATAACGACTCTTGCGTACAAGATTGCCTTCCTCATCTTTTTTGCCGGGGGTGTTGTTACGGAAGTTATGGGATTCATCAATAACCACGAGGTCAAAATTCCCCCAGTTTATTGCAGCAAGGTTGATGTCCCCGGACTTCCCCTGATCCCGGCTTAGATCAGTATGAGAAATAACCGTATAGCTGAACCGGTCATTAAGCAGGGGGTTTAGATCACTCACATTTTGTGCCTGAAAAACTGTCCAGTTTTCCCGTAGCTTTTTCGGACATAAAACCAGGACCCTGTGATTGCGCAGCTCAAAATATTTGATAACTGCCAATGCCTCAAAGGTCTTGCCAAGTCCTACACTGTCTGCAAGTATGCATCCGCCGTGTGTCAGGATTTTGTTAATGGCCCCCTTGACTCCGTCTTTCTGAAATTCGTAAAGCATGTTCCAGACGACAGTATCTACCAGTTGGTTTTGCTCCTCTAATAAACCTTCCCTATCCTGTTCTGTGAGGAATTTTTCAAAGATGTGGAACAGGGTTTTGTAGTAGATGAACTCGGGCGCATTATTCTGATAGAGTTGCTCCAAATAAAGCAATACTTCATCTTTCACATCCTCAACCAGTTCATTATCATCCCAGAGTTCCTGAAACCAATTCCTAAGGTCTTCCCTGTCTCGCCTGTCGTTTACTTCAAGATTAAGTTCAATATTATTCGTTTCGCCAAGACCAAGCCCTTTAACCGTGAAATTGGAACTGCCGATGATGGCATCATTGATACCACCAAGGTTGATATGATACATTTTTCCGTGGAGAAGGTTGCTCTGTTTAACGGAACGAATGTCAACCCTTGAGCGAATCCAGTCAGCGCATTCTTTTGCGACCTGTTTTTGTTTCAGGCGCTTTGCCAGTTCGAGATGCTCATCCACGATCTTGAAGAATTTTTTGACCGTCTTGTCAGGATCAAGGGAACGAATAAAGCCGGGTTCCCCAAACAGAAAGTTGAGATGGTTGATATCTAAAAGCTGGTCTTTGAGGGCCTCAAACGCATAAATCGTGAAATATGCGGAGACAATAGATAACTCCGCGTCTTTTTGGATTTTTTCCTTAAGGAAATCACCCACTGGACCTCTCTTATGATTGTCGTGGATACCACTGGCTATGGATACCATTGCGACCTCCAGAGAAGTTGATGATTCATTGGACGGCAAGAAATCGGTTTGCGTGAGCCCGGTGGTGCCGGGAATAGCACTCACATTGGATATAAGTATTTAGCAATTCACGATAAATCTGTCAAGCTATTGAAGAGTTTGGGGCAGGATGTGTCCGTGAAATATCAGATTCCCAAATCTACCTTCTCGTTAAGGTCAAAGAATCTACACATTTAACATACCATTTTGACAGATCCCCAATTCCGGGGACATAAAGGGGACGTGGGGATTTTGGGGGCGGACCAAGCTATCCTATTAATATTCCAGGATAAACATTCCATAAATAGCTCAAAGCCGAAAGCTGAAGGCTCAAAGCTCAGAGCTAAAAGCTAAAAGCTAAAATCCCATCTCTCTCCATGAGAAACGGGGTCTGAGTGCTTGGGTCATGGCGGCCTCTATGGTTGGGGTTAATGGTTCATAGGACAATCTCAACGGAAAGGAGAGGGTATCAGCAAGGTGTTGTTTTGTCAAGGATTTGACGCTCTACCGGGCCGCTTATGCCAGAGAGGGACCGGGGTCATTATGTTGTCAGTTTAGTTATGTTGCGACTTTTAGTCATTAAAAATATGTTTTATGCCTATTGACTTAGCTGCCAAAACTCATTCGGGTGGCGGAGGGTCGACGTATGATTTCGTTGTATGTGACGGTTTGGGTGGTCACACAGGCCCGAACCAGCCGATCAAA
>JAFDKF010000027.1 GCA_019307135.1 Deltaproteobacteria bacterium | reverse complement strand
CGCAAACGCAGTCATCTGAAAGCCATCAAATAAGGATAATTTCTTAAATGGATCCGGATACCATATGCCAAAAATTGCTTCTCAAGGTCGTCCTAAAAGAGCCGCACCCAAATAAAAATACTCAAATCGGGTATCTGGATGATTAAGGTCGGTCATAAGGTACCCTATCCTGATCCTAAGGAATGCGATCAGTATTCATACTCAGCCACCTTGACCTTTGAGGTGAAGTAATAATGGAAGGAGTCTATGATGTCAAAGAATTATAGAAGAGAAACTCAAGTTTGGTCAAAAGTTGTGGTCTCTATAGTTTTTCTCACGCTTTTTTTTCTTCAACCTTGTCCCGCAAGTAATGCCGCTGGTGAAAAGGGGAAATCTGTTTTCTATCTGGTGAGTGTGGGAGTGGGCGATGCTGACCTGATCACCGTGCGGGCCATAAATACGATAAAAGAATCGGACGTAATCGTATGCAGGCAAAAAACGAAGGAAAAATTTGCAGAATACCTTAAAGGAAAGGAGTTTCTGGATAGTTCCTTAGGTTCCTGGCGTTATTACGGAAAAGATTGTTCCAAGATAAAGGATAGAAAGAAAAGGGGAAAGTGCGAAGAGAACAGGAAAAAACGGGCGAAACTTATTTCCGAAATTCGCTCGGTAATTGTTCGGGGGGAAACCGTCGCTGTGCTGGACAGCGGTGATCCTCTCATCTATGGTCCAAGGGTATGGTATCTGGAAGAGTTTGAGGACCTGAATCCGGTGGTTATTCCAGGGGTGAGCTGTTTCAATGCGGCAAATGCTGCCTTGGGTAAAGGTGTAACCAGGGGAAAAGAGACCCACTCCGTTGTTCTTACAACCAGGCGTGAGGTAGAAAAATTATCGGAATACCACCCCACCATGGTGATTTTTACCATGGGCACTAAATTCGAGGAGCTTGTAAAGAAACTCAATGGCCTATATCCCGCGGAAACGCCTATCGCCGTTGTAGTTTATGCAGGATATAAGGAAAAAGAAAGGGTGGTCAGGGGAAGATTAAACACCATCCTGGAGCAGACTGGGGGTGAAAAATTCCCTTTTGAGCACCTGGTCTATGTGGGAGACTTTTTGGAGCAAAGGATGAAGAAAGCTCGTTAAGAAGATGATAGAAAATTTAAGACAAAGGATAAAGAGGTAAGAAACCATGAAAAAGGCACTTAAGATTGGATATGTATATCTTGCTGTTTTATTCATAATTATTGCCATTCCCTGTTCAATCCTTGCCCAGGAGAAAAAAGAGGCAGATAAGCAGGAGAAAAAAGAGCCAGTTAAGCTTGAACAAATAACCGTAACTGCGCCAGGAGAAAAGGAGGCTATTACGATAACACCCCAGAGCACAACGATAGATGTGGAGGAGTACAAAACACCCGGCACTCCGCAAAATATCGTCGATATTTTGAGAGACCAGGCGATCATCGATTTTCGTGGAAGTAGCGATTTAGTGCAAACAAACGACAACATCTATATGCGAGGTTTTGACACTCGTAGCTTTGTTACCGCAGTGGATGGTTTAGCCGTTGAAAAAGTTGGTGGATATAAGGGTGGACATTTTGTAGATTACTCCACTATCCCATTCGGACAGATAGAGAGTATCGAGATAATTCCCGGCCCTCATTCCGCACTCTATTCAGGCAGGAGCCTCGGAGGGGTGCTGAACGTAAAAACCAAAACCCCGAAAAGGTATGAGACCTTAAAGCCGGATTTTAAGGTGATGACAAGTTACCGGTCCTATAACACCCAGACTCACCGGCTTAATCTGGATGGCGGGGTAGGCTCATTTATCTATGGTTTTTCATATGAAAAGTATCGTACCGATGGTTATCTCAGGAACAACAATGCTGATATTGATACCATATCCGGCCGATTTGGTTATATTCTCCCTTCTGATGGATACATCAGTTTGAGTGCATCTTATCAGGAAGCAAGCCGTGAAATGCCCGTCAATAACGATCCGGAAGGAAAATACAAAGACTATTATGACTCTAGTTATCCCAAAACGGAATCTGGCTCTAATCCCCTGGATGAGCCCCGGCGCGATAAAGAACCGTATTCTTTTCGATTAAACGTTAAACAGCCCACTCCTATCGGCAAATGGACGTTAGGAGCATATTATAGTCATGATGATCAGGTATACCGCTACGAGCGTGGAGATCAACGGCGTTATAAGACAGAATGGAATTCATACGGCGCTAATATTCAGAATGAGATAGAGCTTTTTGAAAATCATCTCGTAACTGTGGGTTTTGATTATGTGCAGCTTCGCTATAAATGGCAAAAAATGGACGTAAGTTATGGGGGGTTCATTCAAGATAGATGGAGTATCATACCGAGGCTTAGCCTGATCGCCGGTCTCAGGTATGAGGATATTAACATCTGGTGGAACAATAAAAATTTTAGAACAGGTGAGTACTGCAATCCATCAATACAAAAAGAGTACATAAAGAAGGGATATCATCAACTGGTCCCAAAATCTTTTCTCACATATGAACTTGACGATTTATCTGATGCATTAAGGGATACTTCCATATCCGCAGGTGTCAGCAGAATATGGACTCCAAAGTCCTATTGCCAGATCTGAAGTTGGGGTTCTGGGATCGAGGTCGATCCCGTACATGGCATCGGATATGATTTAGTGCTTACAAGGAGAATCTGGAAAGACATCAATTTGAAGGTCGATTTTTCCTATTATGAAATAAACGATTACGTGGTTTCTGCTGATTCGAAAAGTTCCTATTACAAAAAGTCTCCATGGGGCCGCAGAAAGATCAATCTTGATAAAGTTATCAAAGAAGGAGTTGAAGTGGAAATCAATGGGCATATTATCGATCCACTTTCGTTCTATGTTAGTTATGCTTATAATGATTGGAGGTATAAAGGTCCGAACACAGGACCTGCGGGGGTTGCGGGTGAAAAACTGGGCGACCGGGCCAAGAATCGAGTTAATGCAGGACTTCGGTACAATCTTTTTGAAAATACACTGCTTCTTTTAGATTATAAGTATCAAAACGAACAGATTGCTGAAGTATGCGAGGAAGATCCACCTGGCTCAGACTTCTGGGACTGTTACGACAATCCGATGGATTCCTATGACGTATTCGATTTTGCTATAGAACAGACACTTTTTAAAAAGCGGGGTTTTATCAAAGATGCGGTTTTGAAATTCTATGTGAATAATCTCTTTGATGAAGATTATGAGAATAGCCGTGGATACCCGATGACCGACCGGACTTACGGCGGTGCGTTAAGTTTTAAGTTTTAAAAATTTCTTTTGCCAAACAAAACGACACTGGATGCTGGATTAAGATACAAGCTGAATTTATACATCCAGTATCCGGTATCAAGCATCCAGTTCGCCGCAGTTCGCCCGAAGGGCGCTAAGTTCACCGAGGATTGCTGCGGTTGACCGATTGTAATTCTAAGAAGGAGGCTTACATGCGCAACTTTTCTATTCGCAGGACAAGATGGATTATCATTGTCATAGTGTTATCATTCATCTTTATAGGGGGCTTCGTCCAAAATACCGGCGCGGAAAAGCGAACCATAACCCAACTATATCTGGTAAGCGTGGGCAGTGGAGACCCTGATAATATAACCCTGCGAGCGATCAATACAATCAAGGATTCGGATATTATTTTTTGTAATAAAAGAATGCGAGACAAATTCCCCATTCTTTTGCAAGGCAAGGAGATTCATGATCCGGGATTTGGACTTTTTGCCATATACGGAAAAAAGCCCGACGAAGCAAAGAAGAATAAGCGGTTTAATTATGAAGAAAAAATCAAGCAGCTCAATGAGATCACAACAATCATCCGCGATGCAGTAAAAGAAGGGAAGGTCGTATCTGTCCTCGACAGTGGCGACCCCACCATTTATGGTCCCAACATGTGGTACCTGGAGGCATTTGAGGATCTTGACCCTGAAGTCATCCCCGGTATCAGCTGCTTTAATTCCGCCAATGCTGCTCTGTGTAAAGGGGTTACTTCGGGAGTAAAGGCGCATTCGGTCATTCTTACGGCCTCCTTCGGACGTAAGGAATATACCGGTCCGGACAGTATTGAAAAGCTTGCACAGAACCAGGCGACCATGACTTTTTTTACCATGTTCCTGGATCTGAAGAAAGTGGTAAAAAAGCTAAAAACTCATTATCCGCCAGACACACCCATAGCCATTGTGCTCTTTGCGGGTTATAAAGACAAGCAAAGAATTATCCATGGCACCCTTGATACGATTCTGAAAAAGACAAAAGGAGAAAAACTTCCATTCGAACATTTGATCTATGTGGGAGATTTTTTGACAAATCGATATGACAAGGCTAATAAAAGGAAATAACCCTGAAAAATCACCTAAATAGCCATGATCTAAAAAGAGAAATCGGTTTCTTTTCGGCCACCATTTTGGTGATCGCCAACATGGTGGGAACCGGGATATTCACCACTTCCGGTTTCATCATAGCAGAGCTTGGCAACCCTCAAACGATGCTTCTTTGCTGGTTTGTCGGGGGCATTTTTGCCCTGTGTGGGGCCCTTTGTTACGGGGAGCTGGGGGCGATGTTTCCCAGGGCGGGCGGGGAGTACGTGTTTTTGCGGGAAAGTTTTGGCAAGTGGATGGGTTTCCTTTCCGGTTGGATCTCTTTGATCGTGGGATTTTCTGCTCCTATTGCAGCAGCTTCCATTGCCTTTGCGACCTATTTTTTTCTCGCGCTGCCAGCCTCTTTTAACCCAGAATTTACAGTTCCTTTTTTGGGGGTCAATATTCTCAGCATATCGCCCATTACCACACTGGCAGTAGCTATTATCATAATCTTTTCGCTGATTCATTATCACAGTCTTTTTCTCGGTACCAGAGTCCAAAATGGATTGACCATCTTTAAAATAGGGCTCATCGTTGTCTTTGTTGTGGCTGGACTGTGCCTGGGTTACGGCTCAACCGGCAATTTTTCTAAGGGCCTGGACCTGAGGCCCGTATTTCAAGACAAGTTTGCTGTCTCGCTGATATTTGTCTCATTTGCTTATAGTGGATGGAATGCTGCTGCTTACCTGGGAGGTGAGATCAAAAAGCCGGGCAGGAATATACCACTCGCTCTTTTTACCGGCACATTTCTGGTCATGTGTCTTTATCTGCTTTTGAACGTCGTATATGTTTACGCACTTCCCGCCAAGGAGATGAGCGGGGTCCTTGATGTAGGGGCAAGGTCTGCCGTCTCTTTGTTCGGCGATGATATCAGTAAATATTTTAGTGGAGCTATTGCCATAGGCCTTCTGTCCGTTTTAAGCGCTATGATTATGACCGGGCCAAGAGTCTATTACGCCATGTCGAAAGATGGTGTCTTCTTTGAGCTTTTTGGTAAGGTGAACAAAGTCCACAGAACACCTGCTTATTCCATCATTTTGCAGGCTGCTATTGCCATTTTCATGGTTATTACCTTTTCGTTTGATAAACTACTTTTATACGTCGGATTTACCCTGGCAGTATTTGCCATGATGACAGTAGTGGGATTGGTGGGACTCAGGATAAAAAAAGCTTCTTTTGGGCGCAGTTACAAGACTTTCGGATATCCGATAACACCCATATTATTTATCGTGGGTAATTTATGGATTATCTATTTTTCGATCAAAAGCAAACCAATTGTCTCTTTATTTGGCTTAGGAACAATAGCGTTAGGTATTTTGTTTTACATGCATTTCAGGAAAAGAAACAAGCACATTGAAAGCGAGGATATGAATGCACATCTCTGAAGGGGTATTATCTGCACCTGTGCTGGTTACGGGTGTGGCACTGGCCGTAGCCGGGACATCAGTTGGTTTGAAAAAGATGGATTACGAAAAGATCCCCCAGGTGGCAGTCCTGTCATCTGCCTTTTTTGTTGCCTCGCTCATCCATGTGCCTGTTGGACCATCCAGTGTACATCTTATCCTTAATGGTGTAAATGGGCTTCTCCTTGGTTGGTCCTGTTTTCCTTCTATTTTAGTCGCTCTGGCCCTGCAAGCAATACTGTTTCAATTCGGGGGTATCACGGTCCTTGGAGTCAACACTATTACTATGGCCCTGCCAGGCGTGATCTGCTATTATCTTTTTGGCAAATTGATAAATCAAAAAAGAGGGTTCATATCTTTAGTTGCCGCCTTTGCCTGTGGCTTTGTTGCTGTTCTTATTTCAGGTATACTTGTAGCAATATCTTTGCTATTTACCGAGGAATCATTTATGTCAGTGGCCAAGTTGATCGTATTGGCCCATCTGCCAGTAATGATCATCGAGGGAACCATTACTCTGTTTTGTGTTGCATTCTTGAAGAGGGTAAAGCCGGAGCTTTTAGGAGGTATCTATGGGAATTGGAAGGAAAAACCAATTAGGAGCGGTTTCAATCTTTGAACTGGGGATTACGTACCTGGGATTATTGATGCTGGAATGATATAGATCATCGTTTTGGAGATAACTGGCCTGCCCGCCATCGCTTTCGCTCAGGCGAGGCAGGCGGGCCCGCGCAGATTCCCGCCCAATTAGTAGCCCATACTCTCTTTTACTTCACACAATCGGGAAAAACCTGGGAACTCTTATCCAATGCCTGGGCTCAGGCAAAAGAGACAAAGCTTGCGATACAGGCATTAGAACGTGCAACGAAGCATTCAGACAAAGGCGATCTGTATGTACGCCTTGCCCAACTAAAAATCGATCAAGAAAAGTGGAGCGAAGCGGTAACGGCCCTTCAGGCCGCGTTCAAAAAAAACATTACCAAGCGCAAAGGCAATGCTTACCTAATGCTTGGACTGGCCTATCATGAGTTAAAAGATACCAGAAAATCACGTAATGCACTGCTTGAGGCCGTCAAGTTCGAGGAAACCAAAAAGGTTGCGAATCAGTGGATGAAGCAATTGGAATTCGACAAGGATTGAGTTTGGATATTTGCAATGCTTTTGAGATACTTACTTACCATGGTTGAAGATTCTTGTGAAGCTTCAAGCCAGCATCACTTACATTTTCGGCAAAAGCAAAAGGCGGACCATGCGGTTCGCTGTTTGCTAAAAGAACCATCTACAGAAAGTTAGTGGGAATGATCGTGGGCTTCAAATTCGTGTCCTGGATGGACATGGTTGTGGGGACCGTGGTCTCCAGTATGCTCATGGTCATGCACGTGCTCATCCCCAGCATGGGAATGCTCGTGGGAATGTTCATGCTCGTGTTCATGGGTGTGGGTGTGTGAGTGTTCGTGCGTGTGAACCTCATCACCGTGCCGGTGTTCATGGGTGTGTACGTGCGTATGCTCGTGAGAATGCAGGTGCTTGTGTTCATGTGTTCCTTCCATGGTTAAGCCCTCCTTTCATAGGATCTAACAGTCCTTCATGGACTCATATAATATATATGTAAACACTGAGAACGATTTGTCAACCATTTGTATGCAGGCCAAAAAATCCGGGCAAAATGGTTGACGGAAGTTGTTCTTTTCGTAATACTTATAGGTACGAACGTATCAAGAAGTTGCCTGGTACGGCGTTATCTCTGCGCCTCGTTTTCAAGCAAATGAGGCCGTTCAATATCAGATGTGTTAGATGCTTGCTTTGGGCAAAAAAGATTCTCTTGATGACCTTAAGAAGGCACCTCAGGCGCTTCGGAATTTCTTGCTGGGTAGCGCTACCAGCCATCTGCCACCTGCTAAGGAGGTGAGTAACATGAAAAAACTGATGGATATTTTGCCTGTCCTTCTTGTTGTTCTGTTCCTTACTTCAGGCTGTGCACCAGTGATTTCAAAGGGCATAAGGGAACAGGTAGATAAAGAGATCCGTTTCGAAGACGTGATCCAAGACCCGGAGGGCTACGAGGGGAAGATGGTCCTCTGGGGAGGCGTAATCATTGGGGCGAAAAACCTGAAAGAAGGGACCCTGATAGAGGTTTTGCGGACGGCGACTGATAGGCAGGGGAGACCGAAAAACATTGATCGCTCGGAAGGCCGTTTTTTGGCCCTGTATGACGGGTACCTGGATGTTGCCATTTACGCCCAAGGAAGAGAAGTGACCGTGGCCGGTGAAATGAAAGGGAAAAGGGTTTTACCCCTGGATGAGATCGACTATACTTATCCGCTCATCTCGGTCAAGGAAATACACCTCTGGCCAGTTAAGAGGGAGGAGCGGGTTTATCCGTATCCTTATTGGCATTATCCTTGGTGGTGGTATCATCCATAGTGGGGCACCTGGTAAATCTTATTGATAGATATAGATTGTTTCTATAAGAAGCCCCCTGTCCCATTGACAGCTTAAAAGAGCTATGATATGCAGACGTTACACAAACAATGGTGGCAGAAGCCACTAGTCGCTGAAAGCAGTTCAGCCATAGCGGGTCTGTAAGTTTTCTAATTTCAATTAAGCTTCAATTAAGCCACGAAGGCTTTCATCCAAGAAAGGATGAGGTGCCGTCGTGGCTTTTTTTGTTTCTTTGCGACCTATTTGCAATCCGTTTGGCAAGCAGGTTGTTTGCAGGGTTGCCAAACTATTATTGTAAGGGTGTAAGTATGAAAGCAGCAGAGGCTTTGCGGTCTATCCGGTACGATCTAATGGAATATATACAGAAAAAGGTAAGGGTGGATTTCGACAACGTCCTGCAGATGCCTGTTCATTTTACGCTTGGAGGGAAAAAGCACATTGTTCATGAGATTCTTGGTCGTTTCAGGACTCAGGCAAAGGATCATATCAATGCTTTTCTGGTGCAAGCGGATAATGATGAAGTCTATTTTCTCTACTTCCAGTGGTGCGATAGGTATCAAAGGAGTCCTTTCAATAGGGGTTTTTGGGTTCTGAGCTTTCGAATTTTAAGCGATAGAGAATTGATGGCCCTTTATCGGGAGGAGAGAAAGATGGTGGTCAATATGACGCTCAAGAGGGTGGTTGATTTCCACGGCCACCTGTGCCCTGATCTGGTGATCGGCTGTAAGGCGTGTGAATACGCGCAAAAACTACTTTATGAAAATGGGGAACCGGAAGGGAGAATTTCTGTAATTGCGGAAAATTGCTCCTCTGCTCTGGATGCCATCCAGATTTTTTTTGGGGACAACGGTGGGGAATCAACGCCTCAGGCTGTTCGATTTCGGCAAACACAACTATATATTTTCACTAAAAAATGGACAAAATAGCTTCAGGCTGTCGCTGAAGGAAGTACATTACGGCGATGAAGATGAATACCGGGCGCTTGAGGAAAAGATCATTAAAGATCAGTCGTCACTGGATGGGGTGGTGCATTTTCAGGGTCTTTTAGACAGTCGGGTAAAAAGATTGCTTGCTTCTTCCCCTGAAGATCTCTTTAGCCTAAAGCGGGTTAGACCGATGCCGGAGACTGATGAAATGCCGACAATTTACCATTAAAAGCCTATCCATCGAATTTCAGCGCAAGATTTATTGTATTCCATGTCTTCAAGGGCTTGACGGCCGCAGTCCGAGCCAAGAGTTCCATTGAAAGTTCAATATGCTGTCTGTGCTTAGTGACACGAGTGAGCTCGATTGACAACTAAGAGTCTTTGATGTATATTTTTTTTGACAAGAAAACGAGTCTAGGCATGAGCACGGCAAGGGGATAACCCTCAAAACGACCCACCCATGAAAAGTTGGGAAAAGGGTGCAATTGGAAAAGCAGGGCGCTCGGTTTCGGGAGGTAATGATGTCTTATGCACCCAAAATTTTGATAATCGATGATGAACCCCGAATGTGTGACAGCCTGAATGCCTTGTTAAGCGGCCAGGGCTATGAAATACACACAGGTAATAGTGGCAAAGAGGCTATAGAGTATCTAACCGGGGATGGTTTTGCCTTGGTCCTTCTGGACATAGTTATGCCGGAGATGGATGGGCACCGGGTCATGCATTACATAAATAGTCAGCACATAGAGACCTTGGTCATTGTCATGACCGGGCATGCTTCCACAGAATCAGCTATAGAGGCCCTGAGGAGTGGGGCCTACGATTATCTCAGAAAGCCCTTTGAGCATGAAGAATTGTTGAAAACGGTAGAAAATGCCCTTGATCAAAAAAGATTGAAAAACGAGCGCAAGCGAACTGAGGAGGCGCTCCGGGAGAGTGAGGAGAAATATCGTACGGTTCTGGAGGCATCTCCGGATCCTATTGTTGCCTACGACATGGAGGGTAAGGTTATCTATTTAAACCCAGCATTCACGCAGGTTTTCGGGTGGACCACAGAGGAGCTTTCGGGCAAGAAAATAGACTATGTCCCAGATGGGAACTGGCCTGAGACTCAAATTGTGATTGATAAGCTGCTGGCGGGAGAAAGTTTCTCTGGCATCAAGAGCCGTCGATACACCAAACAAAGAAACATTCTTGATGTCACCATAAGCGTAGCCACTTATCTGGATCGTGACGGTATTCCGGTAGGCAGTGTCCACACTTTACGTGATATTACCGAACGAAAGCGCATTGGAGCCCAACTCCAGCAGGCTGCGAAGATGGAAGCCATTGGCACCCTGGCAGGCGGCATTGCCCATGACTTCAACAACCTGCTTATGGGAATCCAGGGAAATGTCTCTTTGATGCTTTTCGACATCGATTCGTCCCATCCACATTATGAACGGCTAAAGAAGATCGAAAAGCAGGTTCAAAGCGGAGCCAGACTAACCTCACACCTCATTGGATATGCCAGGAAGGGCAGATATCAGGTCAAGTCCCTTGACCTGAACCAATTAGTGGAAGAAACCTCTGACACCTTTAGCAGGACCAAAAAGGAGATTACAATTCACCGGGAGCTTGCCAAAGACTTGTTTGCAATAGAAGCAGACCGTAGGCAGATAGAGCAGGTGCTTTTGAATCTGTTTGTAAATGCCGCAGAGGCCATGCCTGGCGGTGGAGATCTTATGTTGAAGACCATGAATACCACCCACAAGGACATAAAAGGCAAGCTGTATCATCCAGAGCCCGGCAACTATGTCCTGTTAATGGTTACCGACACAGGCACAGGCATGGATAAAGAAACCATGGAGCGCATTTTTGATCCGTTCTTTACGACCAAGGAGATGGGCAGGGGCACTGGTCTTGGGTTGGCTTCTGTTTTTGGCATCATAAAGGGTCATGGCGGATATATTGAAGTCGATTCCAAAAAAGGTCAAGGGGCGACCTTCAGTATTTATCTGCCTGCGTCGGAAAAAAATCGAGAAATAGTCCAACACTGCTGAGCCATTCATTTCCCCAAATAAATAAAACAGGGCCACGAAGGCTAAGGGGGTAGGATGCCTCTCTTCACCGCGTGGCCTTTTCGTTTTTCAGGGACAAGGGTTACCCAAGATTAAGGGGCTAAACAATGGGCACAAAAAAACAGGGTAAAGACACTTGTCCTTATTTCGATGAACCCATGAAAGATTGTTATTGTGGTGTTTTCAATTCCCTGACTATTCCGTTAATTGTCCGGTACTGCTTCAAGGATTACCAGGAATGTCCTCATTATAAACAAACGGTCTTGACGACTTCAAACCAAGAAGTTCCAAAAGAATAGTCTCAATAACGCATTGAGCAGCTTGCTTACCACCGTTCACCGCAGAGATCGCAGAGACCGCAGAGATAACCCTTGTTTTTCTAAAAAGGTCCTCTGCGATCTCTGCGTACTCTGCGGTAAGAGTTTTTGAAATTGATGCAGACCGGGACCGATCTCCCGATGGACTACCATCGCCGCTCCGATGACCGCTTCTGTGATCCTATTTAACTGCTTTGTCATCTCTGCGTTCTCTGCGCGCTCTGCGGTGAACGACCGCATTTCAAATACTATAGTTCCCTACCCTCACAATTCATCATCCTTTTCTCAGACATGCAATCAAGCACATAAGGTTCCATAATTTCAATGTCTTGTGGAATTCCTGAGACGTACCACTATTTTTTTCTTGACATGGAAATTGTTCTATAGTAATTGCATCTCAATAACAAAATGGGGACTGAAATGGGCAAACTTCAGACTTCCAGGAAAAGATTTTGGGTAATAGTTCACCGCAAAGTGCGCAGACCCGCCTGCCACCCGGTGTGCCTGGCAAAGGCAGGCGGATCCGCGTTCTCAGCGGTAAATTGGATGGGGTGAACGGTTACGAAATAACCAATAACGAACAAGGGAGAGGTTTAAAATGACAACAACACAACTGGAAATGTGCGTAAGAGAACGATTTGACATGGGCCTCTGTGAATTTGTGAGGCATAAGCTGGAGGCGGAAAGCCTTTACGATTACGAGATAGCCGGCATTTTAAATGTAGATGGCGCCTTTATCAGCAAGTTAAGAAAAGCCTTTGGAATCAAGAAGGCGAACGGATTTTCAAGGCGGTTTGAAAACACTTATGGCAAGGGGGCCATAGAGACGTTCAAAAAAATCATAGAGAATCCCGACAATGGCCTGGTCGATGTGGCCAACCATTTCGGGTTTTCCAGGGAATACGCCCGGCAGGTGTATAAAAAGGTCTGTGGACGCCCTTATACTGAAGTCTTTCGGAAAAAGATCCTGACAAGGAAGCACAAAAAGCTTGACGCCAGGATGAAATCCGGGAGTTTTGCATCGTTGATGCAGGTCACAGAAAAAATGAGGTCCTTGGGTTTTGCCCCACGTATGACCAACAAAGGGTCTGCATTCACTTTTTTTGCAAACGGCTGCAAGCTCGCTCTCAGATGCACGTCAAAACCCATCTTCGTCGGCAGGAAGCGCTATTTTCGTATTAGTCACGGAGCTCGCTCCAATGGGCAGTGTGACTTTTTTATCTGCCTTTGCAGAAATAACGGAAAGAGCATCCATTACGTTATTCCCCGGCATGCCATGCCAAAATACGGGCTCTGCCTTTCACTGGACGCAGGACCACAGGAAAGCAAGTACGCAAAGTTCAAGGAGGCCTGGCATCTGTTAAAGCATAAAAACTAGCGAAGCTTCGCCTCAAACCGACGAGGCTTCGCGATGCTGGTTGCTGGATACTCGATGCTGGATTAAGAAACACGCATTTCTTGCTCTATCCAGTATCCAGAGACCAGCATCCAGCATCTGCCGATGTCAGGAACCAAGCTTACTTACAAAAACTTGACACAAATTTCAAGATCTTCAGCCATATAGACCGATAGACAAAGGAGGTATCATGACCGCCAACAAGCGAAAGCAGACTGACACGAACGTCACCCTTGGCGGAGCCCGATCCAAGAAGAGATCAGGTGTCCGGCCAGGATATATCAATTTCGGTTCACACCTTGACCCCTATAACAGCCTGAGCGCCAGATTAAGAGCTGAAATCGATCGTCGGTGCTTTACCAGACAAGATGTTGAAACAAGATAAATGCGTAGGCGTTCACGGGTTCAGAGTTCACCGTTCAGGGTTACCTTTCTGTAGGCGTTTACAGGTTACGGGTTCACCGTTTCAGCCTTCGTAGCCTGCCGACTTCGCCATAGTAGCCATAGGCTACGACGGCTGAAACGGCTACTATGGCGAAGTCGGCTCAGATTCTTGATTAACCCTGAACCTCTGAACCCTGAACCTCTGAACCCGTGAACGACTACATAAATGCTACGTTGGTCGGGACTTTATTTAATGAAGAAGGAGTAAAATGCCCAGACGAGGAAACCGAAGACTAAAAATAAAGCAAAACAAGTCGCAGCATCAGCGTGTCAGGACATCCCGGGGAACAAGGACCATGTCAAAAATTTGGCTGCGCTGGATGGGGCCTACGAGTTTGACCAGGTCTGCATCGGGCAGACCTTCTTAGGGCTTGCGCAACGGCCTGGGAAAGGAAAACAATGATAGAAAAGACCGGATGGGTCGTCTTCATCACCAGCCTTGCGGGAATGCTGTTTATGTTCGTTTTCGCATTATCACGATGACCATCGGAATCTGTAGATATAGTGAAAACCCTTTTGTTTACGGTTTTTTCAAGGGTTGTTATGCTGATGCCGGTTTTGACTTCATTGAATGGTGGAACCCAAAAAGATTTGATTGGACGTATAGCAAGTACCTGGCAAGATATTGCAGTCGCTATTTTGAGCAATGGTGGGACCCCAAAAAATATAACTGGCAGTCGAGCAGCGCCCTGAGTCGTCACTGCCGTCAATATTTCCACATCTGGTGGAATCCTAAAAGATTCGACTGGAAACCGCGGTCCACAAGATTTTTGATGAACTATTGCAAGGAGCATTTCGATATCTGGTGGGATACGGAATGCTTTCCTTGGAAAACAAATGTTATATACCTTATTAAAGATTTCAATGAGAGATTTGAAACCTGGTGGGATGAAGAAAAGTTTCCCTGGGGCACAGAGTTCGGCGATGTGAACGTTGAGGAGATGCTCATGGAATACTGCGTTGATTATTTTCCGATCTGGTATGGCACAAAGCATTTTCAACTCACTGACAGATTATGCGATCTGCTCAGGGTGCGCTGCGCAGATTTTAAGGATATCTGGGCCCAGGATTATCTTCTGTACAAGCTTGGAAAATGAATATGTGGTCACTGGTCATTAGTCATTGGTTGTATGATCCCGAATCTCGCAAGGCTTCTTGGAAAATCGCCACCACGGCTGTCATTGTGAGCCAAAGGCCAAGCAATCCCTGGCCCAGACCCTGGCCCAGACCGGGATTTATCAGCTTGTAGCCGATAGTAAGCATGTCGCGCCAGGGCGGGCCTGGTTGGGGAGCGTGATAGCGTCTCGCGAGGGTGTCGCGCCAGGGCGGGCTCCGAGTGATAGGATTGCCACGTCGCTCCGCTCCTCGCAATGACATCTTGGGACCCTTGCGAAATTCGGGATAATTCCTTACCAAGTGACAAATGACCATTGACTAATGACGTCGTAAGAATCATGGATGAAGACGGAATCATCAAAAGGATTACTTCCAGAATGCTTAGAGATCCCAATTGCCTCCCAATGGGACTCGCCCTTCTGAATTATGACATACATTTTCTGGATCTGGACGAAGACGTTTCCGTTTTCAGAGCGACAGATACCATCTACCTTAATAGAAACAGCGATTTTCTGAAGGCCCGGGACAATGAAGAAGCTATAACTTTCCTCTTATTACACGAAATCTGCCACGTAATGTTTTTTCACGATGCAAGGCGGAAGTGGCGGGATCAGATCCTGTGGGGCATGGCCACCGATTATATGGTCAATGCTTTCCTCCTTTATCTGCGCACACTATTTAACGAAGACCTGATCAAATATAATCCCCACAAGATGTTTTCAGGGGAGGACCGTTTCCTCTTTGATTCCAGGTACAGGCACATGCTGGAAGAAGAAATCTATGATGACTTGAGCAAAACATCCGATGTTATCTCCAGGATCACCGAGGAGATGTTATCCGAAGAGCAAAACGAGGGTATGGCAAAGAGGGGCTTGGATGGTATGCCACGCGTAGTTCGATCAAAAGTTGCGGTTCGCAAAGAAACAATCAAACGAACCGACATTGAAGCCGTGCCGACAACAGGCAGCCAATCATCTCAAAACGAAGAGTTTTCCGACGAAGAAAATGATGACGAACAAGAAGGAATTAAAAAGGATGTTCAAGGCAATTCACCTGTGAAGCCGGAGGATAATGAGCTTTTCTTTGAATCGACAAAGCAGCGAAGGGATGAGGTACTGCTATTGAAACGCATGTTTGAAGACGTGCTTCGTGGCCATAGTTCAACAGAATCAAGAAAGCTCTTAGATTTGCTGTGTGGTGCAAGAGTTGACTGGAAAAGGATTTTGAGAGACTCCCTGCACAGGGCACTAGACAGGTCTGCGGAACTGACATGGGGCAAGCCAAAGCTATCCTGGCTGGTTAACGCAGACAAACTTCCATATCTTCCCAACTACACAGAAGAGCCCAGGCTGGGCACAGTTATTATAAGTATTGATGAATCCGCATCCATGCCCGACAGGGCAGTCTCCAAGGCCATAGAGATTGTATGTCAGGCCAAAGACAAATACAAGAAAATATATGTGATTAAACATGATGTGAACGTTACCTGGGTTAAAGAATACGAGAACATAGGACCTTATGAAAAAAAGATATTGTTCGAGAGAAGACACTCAGGAGGCACCTCCCACAAAAATGTCTTCAAAGAAATCGTGCGGTACGCCAGATCTCATGAAGGGGACTTAGTTTCAGCCTACATAGGTATTACCGATATGGAGTCTGATATACCGGAATGTCAGGATTTACTCGCCGGTTTTATACCGAGGATATATATTACAAATAATAGGTCCTTGCCCAAGGGAATAACCGGAAAGGTGATTAACTTCGATTGATGATTGACCAATGACCAATGACCAAACAAGGAGGTTACATGGAAACGAACCTGAACTTGAATCAGATAACCAGCTTTGTAAACCGAAGCGTTATGCTTCAGCTTGAGGCAAATGGAAACGGACATTTGACGTCCATCCCCTGGCTGTCAGGCTCTCCCGGTATCGGCAAATCCGAGGTAATTCGTCAAATTTGTAAAGACAGGGGCTGGGGTTTGAAGGTGGTTTATATGGCCACCGTAATGCTTGAACAGATTACCGGACTACCAAAAATTGGAAGAGAGGAAGATATAAAGACTGAGTTTATCCTTTGGTCCCGGCCGGAAATCTTTAACTTTAGTCATTTAGAGGTTGTCCCAAAATCTGATCAACATCCGATCATTTTGTTCCTGGATGATGCCCATCTATGTAACCGCCAGATTCAGGCCTATATGTTTCAGCTTCTGACCTATAGATCTATCCACGACCATAGGCTGCCGGAAAATGTTGCCATTATTCTGGCAGGCAACAGGGGTAACGATAAGGCTGGTTTTCAGGAGATTCTTGCACCCGTGGCCAACAGGATATTTTTTATCGAGCTATGTGCCGACATTGACCAGTGGGTGGAAGATTATGCAATTAAAAATGGTATTCGGACCGATATTATCACCTTCCTGCAGAACTACCCGGAATTGCTCATAGGAAAACCGGTAGAATCGGGGGCCTGGCCATCTCCAAGGTCGTGGAACTATGCCTCCGTGACCATCGATTCCTTTGGAGATTCGCCGGCCGATCAGGCAATCTTCACCATTCTGACAGGCCACGTCGGCACAGAGGCCACCACCAGGTTCATTGAATACTATCAGCTCTATGCCAAATGGAACGCAGCAGAAATCCTCAATGGGCACAACTCGATCCGGTTCAAGAGTTTATCTAAGGTTCAATGTTATGCCCTGTTAAGTTCATGCGTTACCTATCTACTGAAAAAGCTAAGAGAAAATAGCTTTAACATGACCAAATTCATGGAGGAGCTTACCACGAATTTCGGATTTATCGTAGCCGAAATGATTCGCTACCATAAAGAAATCGTGCCATTGGGACTAAAACTCCTCCTTCTTGGGGAAAAGGCCGAAACAGGCAAGACAACCATAATCGAGAGGCTGACCTCAGAAAGACAGATTGTCCAGGAGCTTTTTGATATCGTGTGACAGGGAAGAACGGAGGAGGCATTGACGTGAAAGACAACTTCAGAATGTATGCCCAAAAGGCAGGCGCATTAGGTCTTATGCAAATAATGCCGGAGAATATCAGGAAGCTTCGTATAAGGGATCCATTTAACCCATGGGAGAATATAATGGGAGGTACCCGTTATTTAAAAGAACTTTTACAGCGCTATAACGGGAAGCTGCCGCTGGCGCTTGCCGCATATAATGCCGGCCCGACTGTGGTTGACCGCTATAACGGCATTCCCCCGATAAAAGAGACACAGAACTATGTTAGAAAGGTTATGAAATCTTATAATATTTTAAAAAATAAAAAAGGTTGAACTCTAAAATTGATGAACTCGTAAAAAGTCGAATTCAGCCAGTATGTCATTTCGACCGCCCAGTATGTCATTTCGACCGCCCAGTATGTCATTTCGACCGCAGGGAGAAATCTTGTTTTTTCAATGCGTTACAGACCAAAGATTTCTCGCTTCGCTCGAGACTTGTTGTGATATCCATAGCCAGAACTCATGCTGGCCCAGGAGATATGAATGAATAATAAAATATCAACGTTTCTTGCCGGTCAAGCGTTAATTTTTTCATTATTCTTCCTCGCCCTGGTTGTGCCCCATGAGATCTGCGCCCAGAATCCAACATCCCGCGATGTAGTGCCTGACAGAGAAAAACGCTCCTGCATACAGGTTGTGGACGGCTATGTCTACCTGTCAGAGAATATGACCTTGGCTCAAACAAGGGCGGCTGCTTTTGCAATGGCCAAAAGACAGGCCCTTGAGGCAGGCAGGACCTACATTCAATCCAAGACCAAAGTCAAAAATCTTGAGGTGGAGTACGACTTGATATGGTCCGATTCCGAAGGTGCTGTCTCGATACTGGAGCAGAAAGACCACGGAGTGGAGGACAACACTCGCTATCATGTCTGGATCAAGGCTGAGGTGGAATATGGATTTAAGCCAAAGGGACAGCATGCCGGCCAAGGCTACGTCATGGACAAAGATGCACCCTTGACAGTAAAGGTGTGGACGTCAAAAAAACAGTACAGGGATGGCGAGAGCATCGAGATCTATATCCAGGGAAACCGCGATTTCTATGCCCGGATTGTAGACATCACCTCAGGCGGGAAGATCATACAGCTTTTGCCCAACGATTATCGTAGGATCAACTTCTTTGAAGCCGGCAAAGTCTACAAGATCCCGGACCAGAAGGATCGCTTTGACCTGAAGGTGACAGCCCCTTACGGCGAGGACCAAATCGTCGTCTATGCCAGTGAGGTTCCGCTAGGCCAGGTAACCATGGAGCCTGTTGGTCAGGGCTTGAGCCGGTACAGGAGAAGCCGGGAATCATTGGCTACCATGACACGTGGAATCAACATAGTACCTGTTCATTCGGGATCTCATGCGGGAGCAGAATTTTATGAGGCAACGTGGACATTGACCACAAGAAGATAGACCAAATGGCTCTTTACGTTTACAACGATTACCACCCTCTGGTGATGAGAGTCAGCGCTTCGCCCCTTTTCTCTTAACGACCTAAACAAAGAAGTGAATGATAGAATGTCCCGTGTCAAGGGCTCACCCCGTTTCCTGGTGAGATTTGACGTCAAGCATATGAGAACGGTGGCGAAATTAGTGGTTTTGTCGTGCGTTTTTGCTGTTGTGCTCATCTGTCCGTGTCTGTTTGCTGCTACCCGCGGAATAAAGGTTGAAGTGAAAACGCCTCAAGGAAAAACTATTAGCCTCTATCGAGACTCTTATGCGCTTCTCGTCGGAAATGCGAGTTATGAAAAAGGTTGGGATTCCCTTCCGGGTGCGATTCGAGATGTTGAAGAAGTAGCCGAGGCTCTCGAAAGAAACGGCTTCAAAGTGCTGCTTGAGACTAATCTTACCAAGGATGCTTTTGACAGAGTACTTGCACAGTTTGCGCTCAAATATGGCAGAGACGAGGATAATCGCCTTCTTTTTTATTACGCAGGACATGGGTATACTCAAAAAATGGCTACCGGGGAAGAATTGGGATACCTTGTAATGATTGATGCCCCCATCGCTGAAAAAGATCCAGTAGGGTTCGATCTCAAGAGTGTTGATATGCAGACTCTTGTAACTCATGCCAAAAAGATAAGATCGCGGCACGTGCTGTTTATGTTTGACAGCTGCTTCTCAGGATCTATTCTCAACATGAGAGACAGAGTTGTTCCACAGAACATCTCCGATAACGTCAAATATCCGGTTAGGCAGTTTATTACTGCCGGACGGGCCAATGAACCCGTACCTGATTACAGCGTGTTCAAGCAAGCGTTTTTAGATCTTTTAGAGGGCCGTGACCGAGAGCCTATTCCAGACGGTTACATTACAGGAGAGGAACTGGGCCTTTACCTCAAAACTATAGTTCCAGAGTACAACGGAACACAACATCCTCAATATGGAAAGATCAGAGATCCGAGGTTGGACAAGGGTGATTTCGTATTTGTGCTGAGTTCACTTTCCACATCCGAAAAGACTATTGGCAATACATGGCGCAAGAAAGCTAAGGCATTGGAAGAAGATCTCAAGTTTATTGAGGCAGAGGCGGCAAAGGCCGACAGTCGGGTCATAGAACTTGAGGCCAAACGGAAAGCCGAAGAGATTGAAAAAAGGATTGTACGGCTACGTCGAAAAATAGAGGAGGCAGAAAGAAGGGCTAAGGAACTTAAAACTACCCGAAAAATAGAGGAGGCAGAGAAGAGTCGGCCTAAGGTTTACCGGCTTGATGGACGGTTCCCGCTCGAGTACTATGATAATGGACAGAAAGAAGAAGCAGAGAAGATTGATATTACCTCTGTCCCAGAGGACGTGAGCAGCGGCGCTTTGCGTGATACCAGAAAGATTATACGGGCACGTCCAAAGATTATACGGGCACGTCCAAAAAGAGAGGAGGCAGAGAAGAAAGTTTTTCGGATTCATACCCCTCCGAAGAAGAGCGACACAGAAGTCAGGCATGAGCGTTTGAAGAACAGGCAGAGGAGACTCAGGCCAAGATGACAGCTTTTAAGAACCTGCATGGATCATAAACCCGACGCCGTGTCAATTGTTCAGAGCTGACCCTCTTTTCCCTCTCAGAGTTCTTCCGAGAAAACACATTTTATGGTGATTCAAAGTAATTTTACCAGACTAGTTATATGGGCGGTTGGGCAACCAGCATACCTGCTACCCAGAGGATGGTACTGGCCTTTGATTCGGCAATCTCTTTTTTGAGTAAGATTATTTTGTCAATGTTTCTTGAGACCCAATCCTTCCAATCGCAAGTGAATGATTATGCAACGCCCCCTCCGCAGGAGGCCGGTTGAGCTTTCTCGGTCTCAAAGTCCGCCGTTAGTTTGGCGGATTCATCCCTCCGGGGCGCGAAGGTCTCCCGAAATATGTCCAATGTCAAGGGCAGACCCCTTGCCCGTTCTTATTTATCGAGCTCCTATAAATTTGTTTTGCGAATGAGTGAATATTGGCGAAGATCAGGAGATTTCAGGGGATTGACATTTGCCAAGCTCTATTGTAGATGAGACTCAATTATAGATGTCATGGGTCCTGAAGCAAAAAGACACTTATTCCCGGCTCATAGAGCTTGTGGGATGGAAAGGAACGTATGTCACGCCAATCGTCAAATCAAGCTGCAGGCTGTAACGTACAAGAGAGAAGCTGCGAAAAGCTATGTGCATGAAGCTTGCGGCATGAAAAAAGGAAGTGATGTGCTAAAAGGAATGAGGCCCGAGAAAAACCCGTTTGAAACCAATACTGTTCGGCACGGCTATTGCTGTAGCTTTGCACGGATGATACGTAAGATGAGTTTGAAGGTTAACGGCATTAGTAGTCACATTTGTCGTGGGCTGTTGACTATTG
>JAFDKF010000162.1 GCA_019307135.1 Deltaproteobacteria bacterium | reverse complement strand
ATATCAGTGTATACACTTTTTGGTACCACACATCTTTTATAACCCCTTGTTCTTACAGGGAAATCTCAAAGCTATATGGTCATGCATCTGAAATGTTTAATAAACTCACGCTAGAAATCGCTCAAATTCCTTTCCCCTCCACCCAACCCCCTCCCTTCAATCCCTCGAAGCAATACCCTTTTTTATTCCAGAATCTAATGCGGCGGCGCTGGGCGGCGAGCTCATAATGTTTCCTAAAAGCGATACTGCTTATTCCCGGCCGCTCCGGTCCTTTATTGGGCAGGGTGTTAAAATATCTATGTTACATGCTTGGTTCAACAAACTCTTCGAAAGAAACTTATAATCTTATGTACGTCCCCCATTGTCCCCCCATTGTCCCGAAGCTTAAGCGCTGATTCACATACACCCCTTGCAACAACGGTTTACCCAAAGGCTCGACACATCACGGCGGTTACCAGCTTGTTGGGCACGGAGTCCCAGGCTGTGCCGCTTTAGTGCCCGCAAAGGCCGAGAGCCGCTTTGCGCACTCAAGGTGTTACCTCTTGTGCCGTGATGTCTTCTCCACTTCCTGGTTGCTCAGCATCTCTACGCTTAGTGCCGCGGCAAGCCCCGCAAAAAGCTGGATACTGCCTCTCCTTTTCAGCGGATTATCGCACTACATGCTGTAACTTTAGGTGCTAATATAACTGTTTACCGGTGCTTTCGCTTATATCCGGTGCCTCAATTCCACCATAATTACACATGATCGTACAAGCACCACGTCAGAAGGCATTACCCCTCCTTCATAGCTCATACTGGCTCATGGGCCAGACCAAAACCCTCTCATTGACTTCGGTTGTCCCTATTTCAATGAGTCTTCGCAGGTTGTCATCAGTCCCTGCTGGGAGATGGCCCTTCCCGGCGTTATCTCCGCAATCCTTGTATAGGTGCTTGGTCCCCTACCCCGTGACGTCCCTCCGGTGCACTTGCTCGCTTCTTCCCAAAGGGCAACGGCCTCACCTTATCCAGCAGAAGTTCGGCACGCCAAACTATCGTCGCAATGCAACTTCAACAACGGGTGATATTTCGGGGCTGCAGACATTTCGTAATGTTCAGGCTCCCATACTTGCTAGACCCCCAGGTTGCACCTACCGTTGTAAGACTAATCCTACAAGGCAGCCGGGCCGTTTACACCACGCAATGGACGTGTGGTTACCCTACACGAACTGTGGTATCGCTACGTGATCGACACGAGCAACTATCACGGTTGGACTTCCACCAACTGGACTGCGGCCTTGCCGGCCGCTACCGCTGGACTTTCACCAGCTGGATTGCAGCCTTGTCGGCTGCTCCGACGTAGTTAACTTTTTAACTTAATTTTGCCCAACCAGCGAATATTTTCTATCCTTTGCCGGCTTCTCGCCTCGAATTGATGATTTGCTGACAGCCGGAACTGAAATTTCTTATGATGCATCTTTCTATCCAAGCCGGTTGATCGTCCATTTTAAATCCTTGAAACGCATAAGAGTTCACCGGCGGCGTTAACACCGACGCCAAAATTTAATGGTAAGGCGCCTCGTCTTGCTACGAGGATTCTATGACGCCGGAGCTCCTATCCGTCCGAGTGCAACGACTTGGTGCAGACACATTTCTGCAGCCCAGAATAGAAACGAAGCCGGAAGACGGGAACTTGTTAGGGCATATGGTGCTATGAGGACCGGAAGAAAAAAACCATATTTTTTCTCGCTGGAGAAGTTTTCCCTTGACAAGTTCGGGCCTTATAGATGTTAGGCGGCCCTTGATGCCGCCTGAGCAAGAACCTCTGCTACCCACATATCTATGTCTTTTCCAGCCTTCTCTGCAGCAAGGATTATTTTCCGGTGTTGCTCAGGCGAAAGGCGTACCGCTAACCGACCAGAAAAAGGTTTGTCTGGTTCTTGCCCACGCTCGGCACAAAAAGCCAAATAATCTTCCACAGAATCTTCAAAGGCTTTGTGTAGTTCATCTACCGATTTCCCCTGAAAGGTAATCACATCTCGGATGTTGATTACTTCTCCGTGAAAAATGTTGGCCTCATCATCAAACTCAATACGGGATAAATAGCCTTTGTACTCTATCATGGTTCTACTCCTGCTTCTGTTAAAAAACGGCGCATGGCAACCACTGCGCCTCTATTAGTTTCTTTCCGCGGATGTGGGCGATGGAATACAGCCCGTACATCACTGAGGGCAATGCGTACTCTAGAACCTCGCCCTTCCCTAATCTGCGCTCCGCAGGCCACCAGCAGACTTTCAATATCCGCCCAAGCAATATTAGCAAGGACGGGCTTCTCGAAAATGGCCTCCAGAGTTCTACGATGTTCTGATCTCAGTTTTGGTTTCATTTTCGCATTGCCGTTTGAACACCCTGACTGATTTCAATAGATTCATCAACTGATATCACGCCAGTTTAACGTTCAGATAGGCGGCGCGGAGCGCCGAATAGCTGCTCAATCTATCGGGCAAATCAGCCGCCGCTGTAAGCGGCTGGCTGCATTTGCCTTCTTAGGCCATGCTTTGGGTTTACCACCGGTCATACGGTCATATTTTATCCCACGGTGAATAGTGGAACGTTATTCAAACTAGTCATCTCCCCAAAACTCCCCCAAAGAAAACGCTGAAAACCGACCGACACGTGCACCTTACCTTCAATGGATCTCTACGGCCCTTAAATTTCGCGGCGTGAACAGTTCTCGTGGGGCCGCAGTGGGGGCAGGCAATCACCGGTGTATTGTCTTGGTTTATACAAACTTTCCGTATTTCCACGGAATGCATTCCCTTGTGTTTCTTGCCCTATCTCTGTCTCTCTATTTTGCCTTTCTGAGTAACCTTTTTGCTATTGAAACATTGTAGTCCTTCTCATAAGGGTTCTTTATAATAGTTTCCAGCATTTCTTTATCTATCATGCCTATTGTGCCTAGGGCCTTTAAGGCGTATTGTCTAACCTGAGGTTTCTCATCCTCCAATAACCCTTCCAATGCCTCCACAGCTACATAGATTTCGGGTTTAAACCTGGCAAGTTTTCCTAAAGCAGAAGCTGCTAATCTACGTTCATTACCATTTGAACTCCTGGTAAACTTTATTATTTCAGAGATCACGGTCGGATTATTTGATTTACCAAGGGCTACCACCAGATCAATGCCTTTGGGATCTCCAGAGTCAACTCCTTTCACGACAGGTACTTTAGCAGTTTGTGCCTTTTTCTTGTGTGCTGTTGCTGGAACGGAGTCAAAGAAACGTTTCACATCTTCAACACTATGCACAATATTCATATCTGGCAGTGAGGAAACGATGGTCTTGCCGTATGAACGTGTAACAAGTCGTCTATCAAGTATGGCAACCACACCATACTCGTTTCGCCCTCTAATGAGCCGTCCAAACCCCTGCCTTAATACCAAAATGGCGGATGGGAGGGCAAGGTCATTAAACCACCTGTCTTTCAGCCTTCTGCATCTTTCTTGGTATACCGGATCTCCCGGTGAACTAAAGGGGAGCTTTGCAATAACCACCAGGCTCAACTTCTCCCCCTTTATGTCAATTCCCTGCCAGAAGGTAGCAGTTGCCAGAAGCACGGAATGAGAGGTATCTTTAAACCACTCAATGAGTCTTGCTGGGGGCATGTCACCCTGGGATTTGAAAGGGTAGTGTATCTTGATATTCTTTGACACAAAATGGAGATGTTTGTAGGAGGTAAACAGCACTAATGCCCTGCCACGGGATGCATTGATAAGTCCTTCCATCACCTTAAGGCTTTCTTGCTGAAATCTCTCGTTGTTTCCTTTCTCTGGCAGCGGGAGGTCTTTATCAATGTGGAGGAGGGCCTGTTTTCTGTAATCAAAGGGCGAACCAATCACCCTTTCTTCAAAGTCTTCAATGCCTAGCCTCTTTTTTAGAAAAACAAAATTTCCTCCTGATGCCAAAGTGGCTGATGTCATGATCACACTGTCATAGTTGCTTATTAGCTCTTCAAAGGAGTTCCGGGATTCTACAAGAGCGCTTTTCAACTCCAGCGCGCCGTTGTTTCCTGCCATATAGTAAACTCTGTCCGTATCATTTTGCTCTATAAAATCATCTATATCTGCTGTAAGTGTCGTTACATAACCTATGGTAGTTTCTATTCTGTCCCTAAGCTCATCATCAGATACCGAGTTCTTGTGCTTTTCCAGCGTTGAAACCACCCTGTTGAGTGCAAGTATCTTGTTTAAATCCTTCAGTTTTTCTGTGATAGGAGCAGGGATTGGAAAAACTGCCTGAGATGGCATATCCATTCCTTTAAAAAATGATTCTACCTGAGCAAAAAGTGGATCAACGATTATTTTCAAGCCTTTCAATCTATAGAGGAGCCATGCCACCCTTGAATAGCTCAAGGTACTACCTAGAACATGTGAAATGACATTTTCAACCTCAGGAGCTTCATCAATGATTAATTGTTCATGAAAGGGGAGGATGCTAAAATCTGAAAGGAGGTCATAGATGAGGAGGTGATGGTTGACTACCAGGATATCCTTTTTAAAGAGATGTCTATAATGTCGGTAATAAAAGCAGCCATTATACAAGGGACACGTTCTGCCATTACAGTCTTGCGAATCACCACAGACTTTTGACCAAAATTCAGGAATGAATGGAAGTTCATCTTTTTCACCTGTCCTGGTTTCCGCCAACCATTTGCGAAATCTCATATAGGTTTGACTTATCTCTGTAAATTCCCTTTCCCTTTTCAGGCAAAGATAGTTGTTCTTTCCTTTGAGGATACCAAATGAAAATTTTTGAGGTAGTTCCTTTTGAAGAAAAACAAGATCCTTGCTCACAAGTTGATCCTGAAGTGCGAGAGAAGCAGTGGATACAACGGTCTTCTCATGTGATAGTATTGCCGGTATGAGGTAGGCAAATGACTTACCAACCCCTGTGCCTGCCTCTATGAGGAGATTCTTTTTACCCTTGAGGCAGCGTGAGACCTCACCTGCCATTTCCCGCTGCTCCGGGCGGTCTTCATAATCTGGAAACCTCTTTCTTAATACATTGAAGCTTGATGATAATTCGTCCAGACTTGGCCTCCTATCTTTCTCTATGTGAATTTTAAACCTTTTGGTTTCCTTATCAATTTCAACGTGCGCCTCTTATTAAAAATGGCATCAAGAGGCCGCCCTGGTGCTTCGGCTTACTTTAACTTACCAAACCTGTAATCCCGGCCCGCCCTGGCGCTCCTGCTTATCATAGGCTACAAGCTGATAAATCCAGGTCTGGGCCAGGGTCTGGGCCGGGGGATTATATTACTATAAAGCCCATCCTCTACAGACCGATTGTGACTTTTGTTCCCAAGTTTCACCAGACTTGCAAAGTATTCCTTCCCGGAATAATCAACTATTTTGGAAGCAAAATCTCCCTTGATATGTATCATAAACTCTCCGAAAGCAACATCTATCTTGCTTGTAATCAGAAGATAGCAGGTTATGTTCCTACCTGACATCCTACACTCTTGCAGATCAAAAGTAATATCATTTGTCTCAACTATTGAAATTGATGCCGGTCGGGAAGTAGTCGTTGGCGGCCTCGTGATAGTAGGTCGATGTTTTTTCGTATATGTAGACTCAAGTCCTGGCTGCGATTTACCTTTCGTGTATTCTACCATTCCCCAAAGGATTGAAACTTTTTCACCAGGTTTAGCCTGTGAGTGCGCGATAACCCAAACTAATGCTCCTGCCAGAATTAGTGCCAATATTGCCCATAGCCCAAACCGTTTTGTTAATTCAGCAATTAAATTCTGCACAGGAAATCCTCTTAAGGTCTTAGTTTTCTATTGATGCCTAACCAACAAACCCCGCAGTTAGCGCAATTTGCATTGTATTAATAGGCGTTTAATGATGAAGCATGATCCAATGGTCAGCAGCCCGCCTTCGCTGAAAAGCCATGGCGGAACAAGGGGGTGCCATCATGCTTCATCGATATATCAACCAATTCTTGGAATATTGCCAACTGGCAGATTTTTCAGTACGTTCCATCCAGGCTTTATCCGCCCGGATAAATGAATTCGAAGCATGCCTGTGATGTTCTCAAGGCGAATGCCGGTAGTTCGGGGTCGGACCAAGCTATGTTAGTTCGGGGTGCTATGTTAGTTCGGGTCTGTTAGTTCGGGGTCGGACCAAGCTATGTCTCTAATATCTCAGGATAATCGTTCCAGAAGTACGTGTTTTCATGCCCTATATCGGCCTTTTTGGCTTCAAAATGGCCGTGATAGGTCGCCTCTGGCTCTCGAAGTTCAAATTGCCCCTCTATCTCCCTTGCTTTTCGCCCCCTGGCTCGTATCTCGAGGTCGTCTTTCGTCCTGTCGACAAATTCTTCGCTCCCTACAGCGATACTCTCGCTCCACTTGGCCTCTCGAACGATGCCCCGATCCTTCAGTGCTTCATCCACCCAACTCCTGTGTCCAGCTCTCAACTGATCATACGTCTCAAAACCAAGCAAATCCCGTAGCTTTTCGTAAACAATCAGTTTGCACTTTCGACGCGGCGCCTGGATTTCATTGTACCCACTGAAATGCCACTCCGATGGATGCCTGACTACACCGGCACGCACCATGTTGAGGTCAATATAGACGAGGCACTGACGCAAATGCCGTCCGTTCTCAACGGCGGTCGCATGGTACCGATCCTCCCAAAATGCGCCCTTCCTGCACTTCCTTTCGTTGTATTCTTGACCGGTACGACCAGCGACCAGTTGGATTGACTTGGGTATCACATGCCTACCACCCCGATCGAAAACAAGCAGGTGGATGTGGTTCGAGGTAACCACGTAGTCTAACACCATTAAACTGTAGCGCCTTCTGGCCTCAAAAAGCCACTGGAGCCAACGTTGCCTGTCCTTTGCAAACTTTAGCAAGAACTCTCGCTTGTGACAGCGGTGGGTTATGTGCCATATATGCCCCGGAATGTAATGTCGATTCGCTCTTGCCATCAGTGCGCCTACGTATAT
>JAFDKF010000161.1 GCA_019307135.1 Deltaproteobacteria bacterium | reverse complement strand
GGTTCGGGAGAAAAAGCTCTTTCTTGCATAACGTATTGATATTTCTATTGATGGGCATTCTGAACTAAAGGTTGGCCCTCAATAAAAGGAAACGGCTAATCTCCACTACGACCTTTTATTCTCGTTTTTGAAAAAGTGTAAACTGAAGAATGAAACATGCCTTGGATCTCAGTAAGATTCACAGGGTTTTGATCTTTATGGTACGCCCTAAAAGAAAAGCGGTCTTATATGTGGACTATGTGCGTCTTGCTTCTTGAGGAAGGGAAATCAATTTTTGGTCTATCCCGTCCGCCCATTCCGGAAGATTCCATCCGTCGCTGATCCCAAATCATTCCATACAAATCGTCAAGAGGCCGCAGATAAGATTACATGCGGCCTTTTTTGTGACTCATCCTGTCCATGCTGTCAAAATTTAGACATGATTTACTCAGCAGTTCCATTATGAAAGTTGACAGACATCCCCTTGTACAGTATTTAGTAACCGTTCACGGGTTCAATGGTTCAGGAGTTGTAACGGTGAACTCTGAACCTGTGAACGTCTACGAAAAGAACAGCTTAACTATGCCAGGTAGTTTGAAGGATTGGGAACCGAAGAGGGGCAGTGAAACACCTTTCTTTTCGCATTCTTTTTTTGTGCATATTTTTGCCGCCGGTGCTCTATATCTTCTCCATCCAGGCAATAGAAGCATTGATCCAGAAAAAGTGGACGGCGGCCCTGGAAAGGAGGCTCATATCCGACCCAAGTGCCCTTTTAGAAGGCCGCATCAATATCCAGGACGAAGTAGAACGAAACATTCATCTCTACCTGGGTACACGACACGCCACGAAGTTGGGCGTCATTCCCCGCATTATAGTCAAAACAAAGACCGGCCGCTGGCTCTACCCGAAAATTACCCCTGAGGCCCTTTATCCTTTCGATTTAGACACGTCCCATGGGCAGGAGAAAACCCCCGGCCCCCTGGAAGCCATTCGGGTTGCTAAAGAGAACTTAAAGATCATGGAAGAGGGAATGGCCCTTTCTGTGACCGTCCAGATTCCGAGAAATACCTTGCTCGCCAATAGCATTCTGGTCTTTTACATCTTTGTGTTTAGCCTTCTCCTCTACCGCGCCTATCGGGCCAGTGCCAGTGAGGCTGAGCATTTGAGCCTTCGCAATCAGCAAGCCCTCGAAGCCGCCTACGGCAAATTGACAGCGGCTCAGGATCGGTTGCACCAAGTTGCAGACAAAGAAAAAGCATATAAAAAGGAAGTACATACGCTTCGGGCCGAGCTTGCAATCGCCGGCGATAAGGTGCGGGCCACCGAGGACGAGGCCCTGGAGGAAATGGAAGCCCTGGAGGAAAAGTTGCAGGAAAACGTCGCCCTCCGGGAAAAAATGGAAAATGAGGTCACTCACATCAGGCAGGAATTAAAGCGCCTGGAGTCATCCCGAAAAGCGACCTCCAGGAAGCAAGACAAGCAGATCAAGAGCACCATGAAGCGGTTCAGAACTCTCTACAAGAACCTTGAGTTTCATCCCCGGGCTGCGGAAGGGTTCCTGAGTCTTCAAAGCGATCTGCAACTCCGGGCCGAAGAGCTTATCCATAACATGAATGAAGATAGCAGCCGCATAACGGTGAAGCGGAAGTTGTTCTCCAAAAAAGGGACCCGTCCTGTCCTTGAATACGAATTTGCCTATAGGGGAAGGATCTACTGGAAGCGCGGCGCTGACGAAAAAGTGCAGATTCTTGCCATTGGCACCAAAAATACCCAGGCAAAGGATCTGGCCTACCTTGAAAGCTTGTAGGTCGCAAAGGCAGGGCGTAACCGTTCACGGGTTCAGAGGTTCAGAGGTTGTAGATGATCGAACGACTTGAACAGCTTGAACATTCAACGATCGGCATCAGAGTTGAAAGCAAGTTGTCGTTCATCGTGCTCCTTTGGATCAATAGTATCAGCCATCCGTACAAAAATTCCTTCACACAAGATCAAATTTACTGGTCCTTTCACCCAAAATTTGGACCTGTGCGGTTAGGTCATTGCTGACTCCTTCCGAACGACCTAATCTTCATCGACCAGTTCCTGTAGGGGCGGGTTTAGCCCGCCCGAATCCGGGTTTAGCCCGCCCGAATCGATTTAGCGGGCGGCGTAAAGCCGCCCCTACGACAGATCTTTCATAACCATCAACTCATTGACAAAACACAGTAAATGTAACCGCACAGGTCCCAAAATTTCGAAATTAACAGGGTGCAGGAAATATCCTCCAGATAGAAACATAAAATCAACAAGCAGTTACGCCCATCTTTCCAAATTTTCCCCGGCCTTCCTGTAGGAATTTCCCTTCATAAAATTTCCCCAAAAATCAGAGTCCACACAAAAAAGCCTTTAAAATCAAAGGAATAGGTAAACAATCCTATTTGGCACATACCTTGCTAAGGTTTATTACGTTTCAGCTTTGCGGATTTAGGGCTTGCGCATCATCCGCCTCAATAGGAAATCCATGGTCATATTTGCCCAGACGTATGCAAAAATTGCCATGTGTGTATGCCTCAAACAAACGGGAATGTATTTCCTTGAATTGACATTGAATGTTCAACTTCGCCCCTGAATTAAAGATCTTGGCGTGGGGATGGCACATGATTTGCTTGACATACGAGAAACATCAAGATATTGAGACGCGATAAAACCAATCATACCACATATAGTTGTTGTTGCTAAGGTCCGTACTGACAAACGAGACCATATCCCGAAAAATGACTCAGGAGGTTTAAATGACAGCATATCTAGCGGGTCACCCGACTGATAGAAGGCGCACGACTCGTTTCAGGCGTTTCGCGCTAATGCATCACAATCTTGACACTATCGATCGGCCTATTATAAAGACTGCGGAGACACGTGATGAACTGGAGCAAGCATTTTCCCTGGTTTACCGCGAGTACCTGAGGTCGGATTATATAACAAAACCCAACGGGTCCAGGATATGTGCCACAATTTATCATGTCCTGCCTGAAACGGCTGTTTTCACGTGCACATTTTTCCACACGGTCGTCGGTACGTTCACCTACATCTTAGACGGCAAACTGTTTGGTCTTCCGATGGACGCTCTCTACCATAAGGAGTTAAATGCCCTTAGAGATGCGAACCGAAGACTTGTTGAGATCTCCTCCTTGGCAATCTCCCGGGAAAATCGAGGGCGAAACGTCTTTATGCAGCTGTTTCGGGCCGTGTATTGGTATGCGATATTTAGGAATGTAAATGATTTGTGCATTATGGTGAACCCCAAACATGTCGAGTTTTATAAAACGATATGTCTCTTTGAGGATTTAGGCCCAGAAAAATATTATCCTAAGGTGGGCGCCCCAGCTGTTGCCCTTCGACTCGATTTAGACGAATTTGAGAGCAACTTGAGAAGGGAGTACGATGCCTTTGATTTTGACTGTGACTTGTATTCTTTTTTTTTCAGGGAGACCCACACCCCCATGGCAAAGTGCAATGGCAAACACCATTTAGAGAAAAGAAGGATTCTGGACGCCAATACGGTAAAATATTTCTTTATTGAAAAGACAAATGTCTTAGAGAATGCGACGCCACACCAAATGAATTACATCAGATCAATCTATCAGGGACTTAACTAGTGTCCATCCAAAAATGCACCAACCTCCCTCCCCCTTGATGGGGAGGGCTTGCCCTGTAGGCTCCCTTTCACGCGGCGTAGGCGTTCACAGGTTCAGAGTTCAGCGTTACAACCTCTGAACCTCTGAACCCGTGAACGGTTACGCATCTTATTACACTCTGCACATGGTACACCCACCGAGACGTTTACACTCCCTTACGACAAGAAGCTTTGTTGATAAGCTCAGAGATCTATTGGCATAAAAAATGCAACAACATAGAAAAACGCACTCGACAGAGCCATTGCTCAGCTTGAAGAAGAGATCGAGAAAATGCCGTACAATTCAAGGGAAATGACCTGTGTTGCGCAAGTCCTTGACACGAATCCTTGATACGAATTCGTATTTCCAATGCAAGGATAGTCGGTTTGGGGAGACGGTCTTGGGGAATGCAGAGGTTCCTATGCACAGGATTATCGAAATCGCCATGGAACGTATCCCCGTATTGCCCCACAGCATGAATTGTCTCTTTCGCGTTCTCAAAGATCCCATGGCAAACTTTGATGATTTGTCAGCTATCGTCAATCAAGATCCAACGTTGGCAACGCAGACGCTTCATTTGTGCAATTCGGCATATTATTCATTTCCGGTGGAGGTGACTTCGGTTTCTCATGCTGTCACACTTATAGGGATGAAGACGGTTGCAGGCCTTGCGATGGCTGCTTATTTCCAGGGGTTGCTAGAGCCGAAGGGGGTTTCCGGCAGCGTCTGGTTACGGGGGACAAAAGATCACGTCCTGGCGACAGCCCAGCTTGCAGAGTTCTTGGTCAGGGAAATGCCGGTCAAAGAATCTCCGGGAACGGCTTTTACCGGAGGCCTTCTGCACGACATCGGAAAACTGGTGCTATCGCGAATGCCTTCTGAGATTGCCACAGAGGTCAGAAACCATATGGATGAAGAGGGTCTATCTCTGCTTGACGCGGAGCAGATCGTGCTGGGAACAGATCATCCGGAGGTCGGGTACCGTCTTGCTGAATGCTGGAAGGTGCCAGAGGTCATAGCAGACGTCATTCGCTACCATCACATGCCGATGCAAAGCCAGTATCTTTTGACTCTGATTGTCCATGCGGCAAACACTCTAATTCATCAGCTTAACGCCAAAGGACCAGGGGTAATCGAGGTGTCCCATATAGACCCTAACGTGCTGTATGAACTTTATCTAACCGAAGATGATGTGCTTACGCTGGTAAATAACTGGATTGTAAAGGAATTTCTTTTTTTCGAGCGGCGAATTCAGCCGTCGTAGCCGCCGACTTCGCCATAGTCGCCGACGCGCCACAGCCGCTATGGCGACTATGGCGAAGTCGGCGCCGCGTTACATAAAATCGCGAAGCGATTTTATAACTGGATCACCAGGTCAAGCCGGCAATATGAGCAGACAATATCCCAGGAAATGACCGTGAGGTCTAAATGACAACATATGTACCGGGTCGTACGCCTGATAGAAGACGCACGATTCGTATCAAACGTTCGGCATTATTGAGGGACAATATTGACGATATTGATCGGCCCGCTATAAAAATTGCCGAGACACGGGATGAACTGGAACAAGCATTTTCCCTGGTTTACCGTGAGTACCAGAAGCTGGGTTATGTGACGGAACCCAATTCGTCCGAAATATGTCTTAGCATTCATCATATTTTACCTGAAACAGCAGTTTTCATCTTCAAATCTTACCTCAGAGTGCTCTCCACTGTGACCGAGATCTTCGACAGTACGCCCTTTGGTCTCCCGATGGACACTCTCTACCATGGGGAACTAGAGCCCCTTAGAGATGCCAACCGAAAACTTGCTGAGATCTCCGCTTTGGCAACGTCTAACGAGGCTCGCTGGAGCAACCTCTTTATTTATGTAATGCGGGCTGCTTTTCGGTACGCAATCTTTAAGGATGTGAATGATCTCTGCATCACGGTGAACCCCAAGCACGTTGAGTTTTACAAGACCATATTTCTTTTTGAGGAGTTAGGACCAGAAAAGTATTATCCTAAAGTAGGTGCGCCGGCAGTTGCTCTCAGACTCAATTTAGACGATGTTGAGGGCAGATGGAAAAAAACATACAGTGCCCTTGATTTTGATTGCAATCTACATTCATTTTTTTACAGGGTGACAACCACTCAGTTGACAATGTCCCATGGTAAAAACTTTTTGGTAGAGAGAAACAGGATGCTGGACGTTGATACCGTAAGATATTTTTTTATCGAAAAGACAAATGTCCTGGAGAAGGCAACACCAGATCAAATGAACTACATTGCATCGATCTATCCGGAACTTAACTAGTGTCCATCCATAAATGGCATATTTTGGCCCGATGCGGCGTTCTCCGCGGGTTTCCGTCCTCAACGTAGCGCTGCTACGCCTGCGGCGAAAACCCTTGTGCGGCCTTGCCTCGGACCAAAATCCACCATTTCTGAATGAACACCGGGCAGTGCTCTTCCAAGGACGATACTTTGGGAAATCGGCATTTGTGGATGGACACTAACTAGTTTCCATCCAGAAATGGCCTTTTTCCGCAATCTCTGCGCCTGCCCTGCGGAATGCGGAGCCTATTCCTCTGGGGTCAATCTTCGGGATTGCTATTCACTGGGGTCTCCCGGCATTGAAAAAGAAAAAATTCTCAGCGTCCTCTGCGCCGCGGTGAGTTACAAATGCGAAACGCAACCACTGGCACTGTAAGGCTATCGATTCCTATTAGAAGTCAAGTTACCACCCCCACCCTGCCCTCCCCCTTCAAGGGGGAGGGTTTGGGAGGGGGTGAAAAAAGGAAATTCCTATACAATCAAGTCAATAGGCGTTCTATGCAAGAAAGGGTGGCAATAACCGGAATTGGTGCTTTTTCCCCGATTGGCAATGATGTTTCCCAGGTTTTGGCTTCCCTACAACAGGGAAAGTCCGGAATCGTATCCATTGAAAAATTGCAGATGGAACCGCCCTGTGGGTTCTTGACTGCGAAGATAAGCGACTTCCTGGACAAAGCGTGGGAGGCTGCATCATCGGAGCAAAAATTTCAAGGTTCTTCTGAGCAGGATTTATTCGAATTCCTGCACCGGTTTTTGAGGGAGCGATTTTTTCGAACTGTCAGACCGTCCAATGTCCGCTATGTCGGAATGGTCCACAATTTTTCTCCATCGGATTTTTTGCCGCCCAAGGAGGTGAAAAAGATGGATCGATTTCAACATTTGGCGCTGGCTGCCAGTGAAATGGCCAAACGGGATGCCGGCTTAGAGCCATGGGTTTACGAGCATTACCCGTCTGAGAGAATCGCAGTAGTGGCTGGAAGTAGTATGGGAGGAATGCTCACATGGGAAGATACATATGTTCAGTTTTTGAGCCGTGGCCCGGGAGGAGTAACCCCTTTTTTTATGACCAAGCAGCCGGTAGATATGGCAGCCGGCGAGATATCCAGGCATCAGGGGACAAACGGACCCGTCGAATGCCCTGCGGCGGCTTGTGCCACCGGCGCTTTGGTTGTGGGTCGGGTTTTTGAAATAGTGAAGCAGGGCGTTGTGGATGTGGCTTTTGCCACTGCTTCCGAAGCCAGCCTTTCTCATTTGGGTTTGGGCGGCTTTGAAGCGGCAAAGGCTCTCTCTACTCGTTATTATGGTGATCCCACCAAAGCTTCCCGGCCTTTTGATAAGGAACGAAGCGGTCTTGTTATGGCGGAAGGGGGTGCCTGTTTACTTCTGGAAAACCTGGATAAAGCACGAAAACGGGGTGCCCGCATTTATGCTGAGGTAATTGGCTTTGGCAATTTTGCTGATGCCTTTCATCCTACCCGGCCGAATCCAGAAGGAAAATATGCAGCCATTGCCATGGAATATGCCCTCAAGGACGGACGTGTGAACCCGGCAGACGTGGACTATATTAATGCTCATGGCACTTCAACGCTTCTCAATGATATAATTGAAACCAAAGCCATCAAAAAGGCTTTTGGCAGTGACCTCATCAACAGTATTGCAGTGAGTTCGACAAAATCCTTGTCCGGTCATTTGATGGGCGCAGCGGGCACTCTTGAGGCAGCCGTATGTGCCCTTGCCCTTTATCATCAATTTCTCCCTCCTACCATCAATTATAAGTATCCTGATCCCGAATGTGATATAGCTGATTACGTGCCAAACCAGGCAAGGGAAGCCAAGATACAGGTAGCCCTTTCCAATTCATTTGGTTTTGGGGGGCGGGACGCAACAATTGTCTTAAGAAGGTTTTCCTGAAATTGCATCTGAGTTAGAGAAGATGTATGAGTTCTTTTAGAAGATCCGGGGGTATCGGGGTAACTTCTCAATAAGTTCGGGACGGCTTCAATGTAAGCGCTATGGATCTCAATGCGATGCCCGTGTCCAAACCCGCATATTCTTAACGTAGGGGCGGGTTTATCCCGCCTGTGTTCATTGCGGCGCAAAGCTTTTACGGGCGGGATAAACCCGCCCCTACGAAAAATGGTCTTACCCGAACTTATTGAGACGTTACGTATCGGGCACGAAACCTATCGAAAATACGGGGAAAATAATGAAAGGAATTCGGGTAGTGCAAAGGTATTGTTTTCCGTATCAAGACACACTGCAAAATAACCAATACCCGGTACAGCAGTCTTGGGAACAACCACTTTACCGCCAATTTTCTCAACTTTGACGGTGTATTCATCAATTGATGGCACATCAATGTAGTTGGTAATCGGTTACTGTGGGTGCTGCCTCTGCATCATTCCGCCTGCAAGTGCCTTTTCACCCTTTTCGTCGGTTGTGGTAATCATCCAGTATTCCATTGGTCCAGCATATTTCTCAATTCTCCAGCCAAAAAGTCCAGCATAGAACTTCTTTGCTCGTTCAAGATCATCTGTTGGTATTTCAAAATGTACTATTGTAGGCCAAGGCTGGAAATCGTCTCTGCAATCTCTGAGAGCTCAAGCGACTGAAGGGAGCGGGCGAGAAATCCCTTCATGGATTAGGAAAAACAACCTCCGTCTTGGAAAGGGTTAACAAACGCCTAATACACTCGTTTTGTGTTGACAGGATTTCAAAATGTGGCTATACTTTTAAGAAATTAAGTACACAATGGGAGAGAGCTTATGGAAACGATAGGAGTTAAACAACTCAGAGATAATCTCAGCCGCATTCTCAAAAGAGTCGAGAAAGGGGCAGTGGTGAAGGTGTTGCGTCACGGTAAAGACGTTGTGGAGTTACGGCCTATTACCAGGACCACAGAACAGAAATTGCTGAATCGGCTTCGTGATAAAGACCTGCTGGGAGGGGGACCAGGGGAAATCGGGCCTGTAAAGACCATCAAGAATCTGAAGCCTGAAATGCCGGTTTCTGACTTAGTGATACGGGATCGAAGGTGATTGCCTATTTCGACAGCAGCAGCATTGTGAAATGGTTTTTTGACGAACCTCTCACGGAATTGGCGAGAGATATCAAAAACAAAGCAAAGATTGTTGTAACGTCTCTCCTTGCTTTCCCCGAAGTCTTGTCGGCTATCAACTGCGCTTGTAGAGAAGGTCGTTGCTTGAAATCCGAAATGGAACTGGTGCGAACCGAATTCTTGCGGATTTGGCCTAATTTCCAATGGCTTAGAGTAAACGAAGAGCTTATGCAGCAAGCAGGTGAACTCATTTTTAGGCACAGTTTAAGGGGATTTGATGCTGTCCACTTGGCCTCAGCTCTTTTGTTGAAACAACAAGGCGGGGCAATTGATATTTTTTTCTCTTGCTTCGACCACAACCTGAACCGGGCTGCTCGAAAGGAGGGTTTCTTGACTCACGAGATCTAAACTCCTCCACCTGAGCCTGTGGTTCTTTGCCCCACACCCCCACCCTCTCGTCCCGAAAGTCGAAAGAAAGGGGTTGGGTGTCTATCATAACAAAGATATCGCAAGCCCATTAACTGCTAACTGCCATTTTGAGGTTTGACCCCGGGATTTCACCCCGGGATTTCGTATTGATCGATGTGCGTGTCCCTCCTCACAATAATATTGCAATCAAGCTTGCTTTTTTGTAGTATATAATTTTGAGTTTCAGAATTGACGGCTTCGTAAAAAGTCCAACTTCTGCGTTGCGCTGCATCCTTCGTCACTGCGGCGTACCATAAGTACGCCGCATTCCTCAGGATCTGTGCGCCTTGAATTTGGAGCTTTTTACTTTGCCGTCTAATGCGGACTTTTTACGAGATCATCAGAATTCCTTTCTTAGAAATTTACAAGAACCCGCTATTCACAGATAGAAGAATAGTGGAACAATGTGGAGGAACCCAGACATGAGCGAAAGCAATACGATCCATTGGGAAATCAGCCAGCTAGTTAAGGCCAAGTTGTTTCCTGATGAGCAGGCAGTGTTGCGTAGTGCTCTGCGCGCGTTATTTCAATCTCGGCCGGAGATCAGGCGACAGATGGTTACACGTGCTTACACCGCTGGTGAGATCAGCTTGGGCAAGGCGGCAGAGATAATGGGCGTCTCACACGAGGAAATGAAAGATATCCTCCAGGAGAGCGGAGCCGAGATTCACATGGGGCCGCGTACGGTTGACGAGTTACTCAGGGATGCGGCCAATGCCTGATTACATCTTTGACACCACAGTGCTGTCCAACTTTGCCGCTACGGATCGGCTCGACATGCTCGATACGCGATATCGCGGAGTCGCCTTTACGACCGTGGAAGTCGCTGACGAACTGCGGAGAGGGGTCAAAGCTGGCTACTCGTATCTTGAATCTGTTCTGCAACAGATCGAAACCGTCAACTCTAAGGGATGGCTTCGGCTCTTAGTCCCGAACTCAGCTGCTGAACACCGCCTGCGATCTCAATTTGATCAGTTCCTTGACCCCGGGGAAGCATCCTGCTTGGCATTGGCCACCTCGCGACGGATGATTTTTGTTACTGATGATCTAGCGGCCCGCCGACTGGCTGAAAAGAGGGAAGTACCCCTTTCTGGCACTCTCGGCATCTTGATCGCGTTGGTACGCCATAAAGCTCTTTCTCTTAAAGAGGCAAACGCCATGTTGGCGGCAATGATTCAGCGACGCTACCGGTCACCCGTAGATCGCCTCGATGAGTTCATCTGACTTACGGCCCCCCGGGAGAATCAATGCCTGCTCCGTAGTTTTAGATCGTACTGGGGCCTGCCCCGCTTGCCCCGTGGAATGCAGAGCATATTCCTCTGGGGTAGGTGGGAACCATCGTACTGGGGTGAAATCTACTACCTGTTTCACCGGGGCGTCTCTGCGGTGAATTGAACAGATGAATCGTGATCTCAAACGTTTTCGTTTAAGCATTGCACTCGTAACCGAACATCCCCGAATTTTTTGCATTCCATCACCCCCACCCTCTCGTCCCGAAAGTCGAAAGAAAGGGTTGAGTCTATCATAACAAAGATATCGCAAGCCTATTAACTGCTATTTTAAGGTTTGACCCCGGGATTTCCTGACGACAGGATTTGGCCCACTGGAAGAAAAAGTATGTCTTTTACGCCCATAGTTTTCTTTCGTTGTGGATTATGGTATCATATTTGTATGGAATGAACGCTGTGGCTAATTTGGTAGAACCACAAATTAGTGCTTTGCGATGCAATTAAGGCGTGACATAAATAAAGGAAGATCGGTATAGTGAGACGCTAAAGAGACCTTAAATAAGGAGGATTTGAATGGAAAAGGTTACTCTTGAAACTCTTTACAAAAAGGTGTCCCAATTACAGCGAGACGTAAGTCAAATTAAGAAAAGGCTTTTAGAAGAGCCGGCCCTCAGGGACGATTTCATTGAGAGAATGAAGGATATCGATCTTGAACCTTCCATCATGGTGTCTGATTTTTCGAAAAGGTATGGCTTGAAGTAATGTACAGACTAGCTGTCAAAGAAAGTCTCGACAAAAAGTTCAAGAAGTTGGCGAAAAAAGATAAAGAAATGCTTCGCATAATAGAGCGAAAAGTAAACGATATTCTTGCGGATCCTTACAGATTCAAACCTTTGAGAAAACCGTTGCAAAATAAACGCAGGGTTCATATTGCTGGATCTTTTGTTCTAATATACTCAGTTAGTGAAAAAGAAAAGGTGGTTACATTACTTGATTTCGATCATCATGACAACATTTATGAATCCTGAGATTTTGAGCTTCCGTTTTTTAAGCCTTATAATGGATGAAGGACATCCCCATGAAATACAAAATTTCACTTCGCCGGTCCGAAGAAGGTTTCAGCGTTTCAGTTCCTGGGTTGCCAGGTTGTTGGTCGCAAGGTGCAACCGAGGAAGAGGCGCTCGCGAATATCCGGGATGCCATACGCGAATACCTTGCAGTCGTAGCTGATCAACTTCAAGATGCTGAAGTCCGAGAAGTTGAGGTAGCTGTATAATTATGCCAAAGCTTCCTGGCATTAAGCATCTTGATGCGGTTCGAGCGTTGGAAAAGGCCGGATTTGAAATTGCTCGGCAGGGCAAGCACATCGTCATGACGGATGGTGTTCGAATCGTCACGATTCCGCGAAATAACCCAGTAAACGCATTCACAATGGGTGGTATCGTGCATGACGCTGGCCTTACCATTGAAGAGTTTCGCAAACTCCTTTGATCATCTCCTCAGCCTGACGAAACATTCCAGCTGACCACAACCGCAGTTAAATTTGGGTTATGAGGTTGCAAGGTTGGAATAGCACATGGATTGCACCTGCCACGGCGCGGCTGCCGTGGCAGGTATTTCGCCCGAGCCACACAGGACGTTTCCGCCAGTCCTTTCCCCTCTCTTTCCAATGAAGAACGGAATGAATTTTGCTTGAGACATTAGACAGGATTGACAGGATTTAACGGATCTTGTTATTTCTGCCTTTCTTCCCCGCCCGCCTCGCCTGAGCAGCCCGTCCGCCTCGGCTAAGCCCGCCTGCCACCCGTCTGCCAACGCCTCGCTCGCAGGGAAGCCACAATGCCGGCATACACGGCAATGGCGGGCAGGTCGCCTGGCACTGCATA
>JAFDKF010000300.1 GCA_019307135.1 Deltaproteobacteria bacterium | reverse complement strand
CTAACATATCAACCCATTAACAGGGTTCACGTATAGGGGACTTCCCTGCCTCGCCATAGCTTTAGCGAAGGCGGGTCACCCCATAAGTTCACGCCCATGCCGGGCGTACACAAGTCGCTTCACTCGACCCTAAACGGCTACGCCGTTTAGGGCCAGTGAGCTTTCAGTTGAGACTGTGTTGAGACTGTAGGAAAAGCCTTGAAAGGCCCATTAATAGGGGATATAATTGCTTCCTAAAACAAACAGACCGCTTATACAGGTAAGGGGAAGCAGATGGCAAGATACAAAGAGTATTCTTACGAACAAGGCAAGTTCATCCCGATACACTTCGACAAGCAAATACTTCCAGGCACATTTGAGTATACACTGAGTTATGTTATAGATGACGAGATTGACCTGTCTTTATTTGACCAGCGTTATAAGAATGATGAAACAGGTGCTCCGGCTTATGATCCGGCGATTTTGCTGAAGATCATCTTATATGCCTACTCGCGTGGTATTGTTTCAAGCCGAAAGATTGCCCAGTGCTGCTGTGAGAATATCATTTTCATGGCATTATCGGCGGATACACGGCCTCATTTTACGACGATTGCCGATTTTATTTCTTCTCTTGGTGACGAGATTATCGTGCTGTTTCGAGATGTATTATTGATCTGCGATGAGATGAAGCTGATTGGAAAGGATATGTTTTCAATTGATGGATGCAAATTGCCTTCGAATGCTTCCAAGGAATGGAGTGGCACGAAGGCGGATTTTCAAAAGAAGAAGCAGAAGATGGAAAGGGCGATCCGCCGGATATTGAAAAAACACCGCGAAATGGATCTTACGACAGCCAATAAGGATGTTATCGATAATGACAAACGATATATTGCCACATTGCACAGCCGTATACGTAAGATCAAGCGGTGGCTGGACGCGAATGACGATAAGCCCGGCAAAAGTGGTCGTCCGATAAAGAGCAATATTACAGACAATGACAGTGCTAAGATGAAGACCTCACAGGGTGTGATTCAAGGCTATGATGGGGTTGCGACTGCGGATAGTAAACATCAGGTGGTAGTTCATGCCGAGGCATTTGGAGTGGCACAAGAGCATGATTTGTTGGAGCCGATGGTGAAGGAAACGCGTGAGAATTTCCAGGCGATCGGTGCTGAGGATGACGTGTTTGATAAAACGAAGCTGCTGGCCGACGCCGGGTTTCATACTGAAGCGAACATGAAGATGCTTGCCGAAGAAAGCATTGACAGTTATGTAGCAGATATTTTGTTTCGAAAGCGAGATCCTCGTTTTGCAGACCGAGATAGGTACAAGGAGCGACACAGACAAGAACGGAGGAAATTGAATAGAACACCGGATATGTTAACGGTGAGGGATTTCACCTTTGATGAAGACATGCGTTTTTGTATATGTCCAGCCGGCAAGCGCATGTATCGTAATGGCGGCAATGTGTTTGTTAATGGTTATCACGCGGTCAAGTTTCGCGGCAGAAAAACGGACTGCCGGGTGTGCGAACTTCGCCCTCGATGCCTAAGGCACCCTGATCGAACTGAAGCCAGGCAGGTGTACTACTTTACGGGCAAGATGAAAAAGGGGCAGGAAACCTACACTCAGAAGATGAAGTATAAGATTGACTCCACGCTGGGGCGATTCATATACAGCAAGAGGATCGGGATATCGGAGCCCGTGTTCGCCAACATCCGACATGCCCTGGGGCTGAATCGTTTTACCTTGCGAGGAAATCGAAAGGTGGACATTCAATGGAAGCTCTATTGTATCGTCCATAATCTCCTGAAGATCCATCGATACGGTCCCGGGTTCGCATAGGTAGGGTGTGCTACAGTAAGGATGGGGCTGCAAAGATGATGACCAAGGGATCATAAAACCATACACACAAACCCCTAACTTCTACTATCGACAATATGTGAAGCCAGGAAAATAGTCCGAACCGGCAACTAACAGCATCCGGACATGGGTGGCCAATTTCAATTGGACTTTTTCTACAGACTCGTTAGACTTCAAATAATATGAATACAGATATAGATACAAGACCAAATCGAACTTGGTTTTTAGAAAAAGAAGGCATGGATAAACACTGGTCTTCAGCGGGTACAAAATGGATGAACAACTGGAATTTGTGAAATTAATAGCATCGCGGCTTGATTCCGTTGGTATACCTTATATGATGACAGGTTCGATGGCGATGGCGGTATATTCTATA
>JAFDKF010000160.1 GCA_019307135.1 Deltaproteobacteria bacterium | reverse complement strand
AGGGTGAATGAGGTCAGTGAAGCGAATTGTGGCCAGCTCCTCGGCACTATAGCCTACCAACTCCTCAGTCCTGGGGTTGGGGAACTTTATCACTTCATCCTGGGCGACAAAGATAGCATCGGTGGCATTGTTCACTAAGAGCCTGTATTTTTCCTCGCTCTCCCGCAGCGTCTCCTCCGCCCGCTTGTGCTCGATGAATCTCAATTTTTCTACTTCAATTTTTTTCTGGTGTAAGTTGGCATTCTCTATGGCTAAGGCAACCTGGTCAGCCAGTGTATACAGAAACCGTAAATCTGTTTTCTTAAAGGGTGCTTCAGATTCTCTTCTTCCAAGATTGACTAATCCTACAAGGTTCTTCTTTGTAACCAGGGGAATCGACAATACAATATCACCCCCCACTTTTTCTACCATCTCCTGGAATAAAACTTTTATTGGCAATGTTTCCTCGAGTTCCGAAAGGAATATTGCTCCCTTTCTTTCGATTATCGTCTGGATAATATCTTTATCTACGTCTATCCTGGTTTTTTTTATGGTGTCCCTTTTCAGGCCCTTGACCGCTTCAACGCTCAATTGCTGCGATTTTTCATCAAACAGCATTATAAAGCCCACATCCACCCGCGTCAGTTCAACAAATGCATCAATTGATATCTCCAATAATTTGTCTAAGTCAAAAATTGAAGACATTAATTTAGACTGGACAAACATTGCATAAGATCGAAAACTCAACTCATCTAACTCATCTATTGGCGGGTGGCTTTCATTCATAGCAAGCACCTCTTTAAATATAACGTCGCGTATTTTTACAACTCATTGATATTATAATTTTTAGTGTCATTGGTTTGTGCCATCCACCTGCCCGCCATCGCGAGCGCTCAGGCGAGGCGGGCGGGCATGGAATGATGGAGTAATGGAGTGCTGGAGTAGTGGTTGGTGGAAACGGAAAAAACCATCTTTTATTCCTCAAAACCCATCACTCCAATACTCCATTGCTCCAATACTTCAATTGGGGCGAAGCCCCTAAGTTCACTCAGGTTCTGTTCTTATTTGCTGTCATCTCCTTGATCTTCATATCAATCTTCTCGATCATAATGTCTAAGGACTTACGGTCGAAGACCAATATAAAGTTCCCCCCTATATCGAGTGCTGGGTCTGTAAATTCCGTCTGGATACAGAATATGTGGTCCGCCTCCTCACCAAATTCGATAGCCAGGGCCTCCAGGATTGCCCCGACCATATCATAGGCCAGCATAGGAACAGAGGGTATCAATGCTATATTCAAAAAATCGGCCAACGTGGTCAAAAAGGCCCCGGTCAGGATATTTCCTACCTCTCTGATGGCTGAAGAATCGATTTCCTTCAAGAACTTAGTCTGCCCGGCAGAGCGCTTCATTAGTATATCCACCAGATTAAATGCGCTCTGCCTGGGAAATATAAGCAGGGACCTTCCCTGGGCATCACCCATAAGGTTCATATATACCACAGCAACAATACTTTCAGGCGGCCCAACCAGTTCCACTACTTCCTTCAGGGGGACTGCCTTCACTTCCGGTACGGATATCATAATCTTTCTGCCGGCTAATTGTGAAAGGGCATTGGCCGCATGGCCGGACCCTATGGTGCCCACTTCTTTTAAGGCATCAAGCTGTTCTTTGTTCAATATGCCAAAATTATCCATAATAGCTTCTCCTTCGGTCAAAAATTCACAGTCAAAATAGCATCCTTCATTTATCAGTTTACACTAAACTTGAAACTGGATAACACATAGAAATCGCAATACATGCCCAAGTTTCAAGTTTCTTTTCCTTATATAAGCGACGGCACGTCTAAAATAAAGGCTACCTTTCCATCTCCCAGGATAGTAGCACCTGCATAACCCTTGACTCCTTTCAGATAGCCGTCCAACGACTTAATAACAGTTTCCTGCTGCCCTATCAGGCAATCAACCACCAGTCCTGCCCGTTTTCCACCAACTTCCACTACCAGGGCATCGAATTCCGATTTTGGATCTTCATTTGAACTGAGCTCCAGGATCTTGGCCAGGCGAATAAGAGGAACAACCTCCCCTCTTAAAGAAATTGCCTCCTGCCCCTTGATTGTCTTAATATCATCGGCCCTAATACTGATTATCTCTTGTACGTTGGCCAAGGGAACAATAAAAGTTTCCTCCCGCACCATAAACAGCAGCCCCCGTGCTATTGCCAGGCTGAGGGGTAATTTCAGGGTGACTTTAGTCCCACTGTCCTTATCTGAGTTGATGGCCACCGTTCCCCCGATAGATTCCAAGGTTGTCTTAACCACGTCCATCCCCACTCCCCTGCCGGAAACGTCCGTTGTCTCTTCAGAGGTAGAGAGACCAGGGGCATATATCAACATCAGTTTCTCTTTATCGTTTAGCTTAACACCTTCCTCCGGGGTTACAATGCCTTCCTTTATGGCCATATCAAGAACCCGGTCCGAATCTATCCCCTTCCCGTCATCCGAAACCTCGAGGACAACATGCTCCTTTTCCCGGCTTGCAGTCAGTTTTATACGCCCGGTTTCAGGTTTTCCGGCTTTTTTTCTTTCTGCAGCAGGTTCGATTCCATGGTCAACAGCATTTCTAAGCAAATGGATCATGGGATCACTGATCTTATCCAGTATGGTCCGGTCTACCTCAATCTCCGTCCCTTCTACTATTAATTCAATCTTTTTATTCCCTGCCTTGGCCAGATCTCTCACCATCCTGGGAAACCTGTTAAAGATCAGGTCCACGGGAACGAGCCTCGCCTGCATCACCTCATCCTGAACATCCGTGATCAAACGGTCCAGATGGACAATGGTTTCTGTTAATTCGGGTATCTCATGGATCGAGCCGATCCGGGTCAATCTGATCTTATCAATGACTAATTCACCAACCAGGTTCATCAGTTTATCAAGGCGTCCTATATCTACCCGGACGGTCTGTGCCTTACTCAAGGTGGGAGTCTTCAATGATGGCCGACTGAGAGTCAGGACCTCCACGCTGTCTATTTCCGAGACAGATCCGACAGCCTTCCTGATCTTTTCCTCATTTTCTTCAGTTGCAAAAAAGACCGTAAACGATAGATCAAACTTCTCGTCTTCTATGTCCCTGACTTCGGGGGCCGTGTTGACTATTTCGCCGATTTTGACCAGATTTTTCATCACCATAGCGGCCCTGACCGATTTGAAGACACAGTCATCTTTCAATCTAACCTTAATTTGAATGTTATACTCCCTTTTTATCAGGGTATTTTTTTCGGGCTTCAGGGGAGGCGTTGCAAGAGATATCGCCTTGAGTCTGTCTATGAGCGGGATGATCTCTATCTTCTTTTTTTTCTTTTTTGCCGCATTACCTACAAGTGTCTCCAGGAGGTCAAGGGTTTCAAACAGTATGCCTGTAACAGAAGAATCGGGCTCTATATTTTGACTCCTCAACCTGTCCATGAGGTTTTCCATCTCGTGGGCGAGCTTTGATATATCTTCATTGCCCACTGAGGCCGCTCCCCCTTTTATTGTATGGGCATGGCGAAACATCTCATCTATGAGCTCCCTTCTGCCCGGATCCTTCTCCATCTCCAAAAGGGCCCTGTTCATATCCTGAAGGTTCTCTTCCGCCTCAGCAAGAAAGGCCTTTATGTATTTCGATTCATTGCTCATCTTGATTTTTGAAACTGGAAATTTGAAATTTGAAATTTGATGAAGCCATTAAATTATTACCTGGTCTTTCTGATAAACGCGTTTAATTTTGGTCCAAGTTCTGGGTTGAAACTTGAAACTCGATACTTGAAAAGAGACCTATACAGGAGGCATTTTATTTAGTGCTTTTGATAAATGCATTGAGTTTTGGTCCAAGTTCATCGATGATTTGTGTATATCTTTGGATTTCGTCGTCCTGAATAACCTTGCGGCGAATAAGTTTACGAAGCCAGGCTTTGGTTTCTTCGAATGATCCCCTTGAATAAAGGTAAAACTTCTTCCTGTCTGCTGGAGTATAGCGACCATATCCCTCCCTCCGGGGCGTAGCCCTCAAACTACGCTGTTATTTTTTATCCACTTGACTCTTCTACCCCTTGATTGCTTGAGTTGGTGTTCTATCCATCTCGCTGCTTTTCTGTCCTCACATTCCTCAATGGCTATGAGATCCCATGGCCTGTCGAATTTTGTTGCCTTGACATAACCTGAGTTGTGATAATCCAAGCGCATGTCAATATCCCTTGTGTGTCCAACATATATCCTACCAGACACTTTGCTTCTTATTATGTACACGAACATCATTACCCCCTACGGGGCGGAGCCAGCAAGATTTGCAGCGATGCTATCGGACGATCGGATAATCTGATACCCAATGGTCTTCTGAACTTTAGTGGCCCATCCATCAAAGCCGTACCAGACCAAATCAGAAAGCTCTTCAGCCAACCTGTATACATCCAACTCGTAAATTTCTTTCAATCACATCCCTCCCAGTTTCAAGTTTCAAGTTTCAAGTTTCCAGCATCCAGCATCAAACCATCTTCATGATCTCTTCAGCTATCTTATCTAAAGGAACCACCTTATCCACAGCCCCTTTTTCCACTGCCACCTTGGGCATACCATACACTACGCAGGAACCCCTATCCTGGGCAATTGTCTTGCCCTTATTCTCCTGTATGGACTTTATTCCCTTCGCTCCGTCGCTGCCCATACCCGTCAGAATAACCCCGACGGTTCTGTTACTATAGACCTCTGCTGCTGAAAGCATCATGTAATCAACCGTGGGCCTCAGGCCATAGACTGGGGGATTATGATTAAGACCTATAATCCCTGAGGTCTCCTTGCCGGATATCTCCCTTTTCACAATCATGTGATAACCGCCAGGTGCAATCAATGCCTTTCCCTGCTCTATTCTGTCACCCGCTTCTGCCTCTTTTACCTCTATTTTAGACTCCCTGTCCAACCTGTCGGCAAACGCTTTCGTGAACCCTTTGGGCATGTGCTGGACAATTAATATTCCCGCTGGAATATAAGGGTCAAGTTGGGGAAGTATCTGCCCCAAGGCACGGGGCCCGCCGGTGGATGCTCCGATGGCGACAACTTTTACTCCCGGAATGACCTTTTTGAGTTTGATCTTCAGATGTTTTTTTGGGATTTTTTTCGGCCGTATGAATTTGAGACTATCAAGATCGACTCTGACAGCCACCTTGATCATGGCTATCAATTCATCACCTACTGCTCTTATATCTCTTGATATAGATCCGGAAGGTTTGGAAACAAAATCGACCGCCCCGTATTCCATGGCACGGAAGGTGGTTTCTGCATCCTTTTGAGTATAGGCGCTGACCATTACCACAGGGGTAGGAATCTCGCTCATGATATAACCCAGGGCATGTAAGCCATCAAGACGGGGCATTTCGAGATCCAGGGTAACCACATCGGGCTTTAACTCGGTTACTTTCCTGATCCCGTCTTCACCGTCCTTTGCCGTGGCCACTACCTCAATACCCCTGTCGGAATTAAGTATGTCTGAAATCATCAGCCTCATCAAGGCAGAATCATCCACCACCAGGACACGGATTTTATTATTCATCTTTTTCCTTCACTACTTCCAGTAGCTCTTAGGGCAATATAGTGATCTAAAGTGACTAAAGTTGATATTTTCTGTCGATTTTATTTGCTTTTTCCAATAGAATTAAAATCCGCCCTGCTTCTCGCTCTGTATTGTCCATCTCTTAAAATTGACTGCGCTGAAAGCGCATTCCTCAACTTTAGCTCACTTTAGGCACTTCAAACTTTAGGCACTTTTCCTATCAAGTATCAAGTATCCAGTATCCAGTATCCAGTATCTCTACCCGCCTAAGATATTCTCAACTTCCTCGATAACCTTTTCAGGCTTAAAGGGCTTAACCACAAAACCCTTTGCCCCTGCTTCAACGGCTTCCCTCACCAGGGCCTCCTGGCCCATGGCACTGACTACAAGTATCTTTGCTTCGGGATCTATCTTCATGATTTCCCTTATTGACTCGATACCCCCAACCCCGGGCATAACAATGTCCATGGTTACTATATTCGGCTTCATCTCCTTATAAAGTCTAAGGGCCTCCTCGCCGTCTTTGGCCTCTCCAACAACATTGTGCCCTTTATCTACAAGGATATCAGACAACATCATCCTCATAAAGGCTGCATCGTCCACGATCAAGATTTTTGCACTCATGATTACCTCCTCAAATTTCTTTGTTGCCATGTAAAGCGCTCTTTGTCCTCACTACCCCTGTTTCGATAAAAAATTCCACAGAACGACCATAACTTCCCTCTGTATCCTCCGCCACAAGCCTGATTTTTCTTTTTTTTAATTCATCCTTTACAGCGGCAATGTTTCTTGCCCCGATATGCATCGCGTTGCTTCGATTTACACTTGGAAACATATTTGCGCCTCCCACGATCCTGGCCTTTATCCGCCTCTTAGCCGCACCAAGGTCAATCATCTCTTTCAGCATAATCTCCACGGCTGTATTGGCAAACTTGGCCCTGTTCTTCTTTGCCTTAGCTAAGTTGATATCCGGCAGCATGATGTGGGCCATGCTCCCTATCCCCATCAATTCATCGTAGAGCGTGATCACCACACAGGACCCGACCGAAGGTGTGGCCAACATTTGGGGTTTCATGGCCGTTTTCACCTCAGCCAGACTGACATTGATTCTCTTATTCTCCGCAATCCGCATTCCCGAATCCGTAATCCCCAATCAACAATCATCAATCCCCTGTCGCCTCCTCCACACCTTCCATCTCTTCGGGAGAAAGCACCTTGCTGAGGTTCAACAGGACAAAGAGACGGTCCTCAAGCTTCCCGATCCCTTCAATATATCTTGTGTCTATTCTGCTCTCTATTAAGGTGGGGGTAGGATCGATATTCTCCACAGAGATTCTAAGAACCTCGGGGACAGAACCAACAATCATACCCACTATGTTATCATCCACATCAACCACTACAATTCGAGTCTCTTCGCCACGCTCGGATTCAGAGAGATCAAACTGTTTGGCCAAATCAATAACGGCAATCACCTGCCCTCTGAGGTTTATTACCCCCT
>JAFDKF010000299.1 GCA_019307135.1 Deltaproteobacteria bacterium | reverse complement strand
GGCTAAGAGGTGATTGGCGCTGGTTTTCACCATTGTAAGCTGCTTCCTCTGCTCCTCTGTAAGCTCCCCTGTCAAGCCCATCAATAGTATTCCCGTGAACCCGATTATAGAGTTCAGTGGCGTCCTCAGCTCGTGGCTCATGCTGTCAATAAACATGCTCTTCAGTTTGTCGAGTTCCTGGAGTCTGATGTTTGCCTGTTCAAGTTCTACGGCCTTTTCTTCCAGGTCACCTGTCCGCTCTTTGATCAGTTCCTCCAGATGTTCACGGTATTCTCTTAACTCTTCTTCCACGTGCCTGCGGGCTCTCTCCACTTCATCTTTTGCAAGAAGCATAGAATTGGCATGATCTCCGATAATCTTAAATTCTTGTATAGACAGTTCGGATGTATCAACTTGCTTATTACCAGCTACCGCCTCCTTAAAGAAAGATGTAAAAACAGTTGATTCGCGTTTGACTTTTCTGGAAAAAAAGATAGCAAATAAAATCGCAAGGACTATCATGGCACTAAGTACTACAGCAATCTGCAGAACCTGGGTTCTCACCCCTTTCTGCAATATGGCTCGTTTTTCGGCAATAATCACTTCAATATCGTCAACGTAAACCCCTGTACCTATTGACCACTGCCAATCATCGATTGACTGTGCGTATCCAATTTTAGAAGCAGGTTCATTTGTATCCGGTTTTATTGTTCCAACATAATCCACATATCCACCGTCTGGATTCTTACTCACGTTAATCAACTCTTCATTAATTCTAACTCCGTTCGAGTCTGTTAAATCTATCCTATTCTTTCCGATGTTTTCCTTCTTGTAGTGAGCTAACGTTATGCCTTTAAAAGTGTTTACAAATATATATCCATTCTCACCATATCGAAATTCATTGATCCACCCCAATACCTCGCTTTGAATCTGCTTCTCGATATCTTTATGGTGAGGCCTAATATATTCAACGTAATCAACAATCTGACTAACCTCTTCTTTTATCATGGTTTTTTGAGATTCAATATATTCTAATCTCATACGCCCAGCTTCTTTATGAAACGTCGCGTATTCATCATATATCCAAAGCGTACCTAAGATTATTATTACGACAAACACAACAAGTAATATGTTGAGTAATAAGATTTTAGCCAACCCCATATTTTTTAAAAACATCACTTACTCCAGGCTACCTGCACGAGTAGCGTGGGGCCTCAGTGCCCCACAAAACGGTCATGGTTGTACCAATACATTGTGAATCCCCGATCCCTAAATTCCCCAATTCCCTAATCCCTAAATTCCTAAATCCATATAAAAAGGACTTTTTACATGGGCATCAATTTTGCCCTTCGTCTATTCTTCAGGCCCTACCCGAACAAGCTTAAATCCCTGAAGGGTGAACACTTCTTTAAGCGCCGATTTAAGGTCTCTGGTTATTCTGAATCCTTTCATTTCAATACCGGCAGTAATCATAATCTGCGCAACTTGTGGCATAATCCCACAAAACATGACCTCTACGCCAGTAAGCTTGAGTGTATCCCCCAGCCTGACAAGATGGGATGCTACTGCAGAATCTATAACATCAACGTTCGCGAGATTAATGATGATGATCTCAATGCCGGTAGCAGTCAGAAGATCCAATATTTTGTCAGTAATTACTTTCATTCTGGCGGAATCCAAGGTGCCGAATAACCCGGAATAAAGGCATCTATCCGTAATCTCACTGACAGCCATGGGAACTTCTCCACCGATCTTTTTTCGGCTGATAGCCACTTTTGCTTCTGGTGCTTTTGTGTTTTTTTCCATTTTACTCTCCTTTCGATTTATAAGCTCCATAGTATACTAAATCAATTGAAGAAAATTTCTTTGTAGTTCGAGTATTTCCGTCTTTATGTTCCTTCAATCTTCTTTTTAAATCCCATAAACTATTCCTTGAAAGTGCTGGGCAAGGTTAAGGTAAACTCGCTCCCCTTGCCAAACTCGCTCTCTACCGATATCCTGCCGCCCAGGAGGTCAGCTATCTTTTTCGAGAGATAGAGCCCGAGCCCTGTGCCCTCCTTTGGCCTG
>JAFDKF010000159.1 GCA_019307135.1 Deltaproteobacteria bacterium | reverse complement strand
GGAATCTTTCGAGAAGAAAATATAAAATAAATCAAGAGTGGTAAATTGTAACCGGTGGTTTTGGTAAGGATTCAGGCCAGTGAAATTGGTACGGAATTATATCGGTGTTTACAATAAGTATCGCGACCGTCAAACCAAGGCCAAATACGTTTGGCTCAAATATCACTCCATCTTACGAGGACGAAGGATCCTGGATATAGGTGCCGATAAATGTTACCTGAAGCAACATCTGGACGAGGAAGCCTCCTATTGGGGTATCGGCTTCGGCGGGGGTCCTGATCAAGAAGTAAACCTCGAACAGGGCAAGATTCCATTCCCCGAACACTCCTTTGATTGCATACTCTGTCTGGACGTGCTGGAACACCTGGAGCAAATCCACCAGATCTTTGACGAGTGTTGCCGCGTAACGCATCAGCATGTCATAATTTCGCTGCCTAACCCTCTGGGCATTTTGTATAGCCGTCTTCGCTTTGGCGATTATCGGCCTGGTCAGTTCACTAAGTTCTATGGGCTGCCATTTGAGCCGCCCCCTGATCGCCACAGGTGGTTTTTTTCGTATGAGGAGGCGGAAAAATTCATTCTCTATCGGGGGGGATTGAAAGGGATGCGCGTCTTGCAGATGGAGCCAGAAGGGATGGGCGGCGAGCCGACCCGTTTAAAGCGGCTGGCACGGATGGTGCTTTTCCGCAAAGACCTGAATCCGAAGAACCTGTATGCTGGTACACTTTGGGCAGTGTTGGAGAAAATAGGGCATGATTGATCTGCGACTGGTCCTCTTCTTCACGCGTGGCGTTGCCCTTAAAACCTGGGATGAGGTAGGGATGTTCGAGCGGGAGGTGGCTATTTACCGACGTTTGCAGGAATGCGGCGTGCAGGTATCGTTCGTCACTTATGGCGACGCTAGCGACCTGCGCTACGCTGACCGCTTCCCCGGGATTTGCATACTGTGTAATCGCTGGGGGCTGTCTCCCAAGCGTTACGAGCGCTGGCTGCCGCTCTTGCACGGCTGGCACCTGTGGCGTGCTGGGATCTACAAGACCAACCAGACCAACGGAGCGGACATGGCGCTGCGGGCTGCGCGGTTGTTTCGTAAGCCTTTGATTGCTCGCTGCGGGTATATGTGGTCGTCCTTGGTCCGTAGCCGTGCCGTGGGAGGCGATTTTGGCGAAGTCGAGGTGGCGTCATCACTTGAACGTAAGGTGTTCACAGCAGCAGACGGCGTGGTGGTGACTACAGCGGCGATGAAAAAGTATGTGATAGAAACTTATGCCTTACCGGCAGACAAGGTCCATGTTATTCCTAACTATGTACTTAACCACATATTTACACCGAGATCTGACCCTTCACCCAATGGACGCCGTATCTGCTTCATCGGCCGGATCAGCCCAGAAAAAAATCCGATGGGGCTGCTGGAAGCGGTCCATGGACTAGATGTGGAACTGGTGATGATCGGTGACGGACCTTTGCGGGAGAAGTTAAGGGCCAAAGCTAAACATAGCGGCGTGAATTTGTGTTTAATAGGCAATCTTCCCCACCACGAACTGGCCCGCTATCTGAACAAAGCGGACATCTTCGTTCTGCCTTCGCCGCACGAAGGCCATCCCAAAACCCTTTTGGAGGCGATGGCCTGTGGCCGACCGGTTATCGGCACCAACGTGCCAGGGATTCGGGAGATCATTCGCCATCGTGAGACCGGCTATCTTTGTGGAACCTCGCCCGAGGAAATTCGATTGGCGATTCAGGATGTGCTGGCCGATGCCGACCTGGGCGCTCGCATGGGTCGTAACGCCCGGGAGTTTGTAGTCGAAAACTTCGCTCTGGAACGGGTGGTTGAGACGGAGCTGGCTTTGCTGCAGGAGTTAACGAAGGGGAGGAAGGCATAGGGATGCTTGCCCTTTTGCGAGGTAAGGTCCGAGGGTTCCTGCTGACCGCCTTGGATCGGCTTTCGACCGCCCAATTGGAGGGCTTCCTTGAAGAAGCTGTTGCCCGGCGGGCTAATGTTTTGCCTTCGGACGAGGCGTTGTCTTTTCTTTTCCGCCTGGATGGACGACTGTATGCCTTGGAAGGGACCAAAGCAGTGGAATACGATGGTGGCATCCACACAAAACACCGCCACATGCAGTATCATAACTTCTTCGTGGGGAGGATTGATGCAGGAGAGCGCGTGCTGGACATCGGCTGTGGGATTGGGGCCTTGGCTTACGATGTGGCCATAAAAGCAGGGGCCGAGGTGGTAGGGGTAGACCTGAACGCCTACAACATTGCCCAGGCCCGCGAACGTTACGCCCACCCACAGGTTGAGTACCGCGTTGGCGACGCCCTGCAAGGGCTTCCAGACGGGTTCTTCGATGTCGTGATCCTCTCCAATGTGTTAGAGCACCTGCCAGAGCGACCGGCCTTTTTGCTTCGCGCGCAGGAGGTTGCGCGTCCCTCCCGGTTCCTGATCCGCGTTCCCCTCTTTGAGCGCGACTGGCGGGTCCCCCTCAAGAAAGAACTGGGCGTCCACTGGCGGCTGGACCCTACTCACGAAACCGAGTATACCCTGGAGTCCTTTGCCGAGGAGATAACGACCGCAGGGTTGGAGATTACCCATCAGGAAGTCCGGTGGGGGGAGATTTGGGCCGAGGTGGTGCCTAAGAAATGACTTCACCTAAAGTCAGCGTCATAATGAGTGTCTACAACGGGGAGCCCTATTTGCGCGAGGCGGTGGAGAGCATCTTGAATCAAACCTTCACTGACTTCGAGTTCATCATCATTGATGACGGCTCGACGGGTAGCACCCGGGAAATCCTGAGTAGTTACGACGACCCGCGCATCCGCCTGGTAGACAATGGGGAGAACATCGGCTTAACCAAGTCGCTTAACAAAGGGATGGTGCTTGCGCGGGGGGAGTACGTCGCCCGGCAGGATGCGGACGACGTTTCACTACCGGAGCGTCTCGCGTCTCAAGTGCACTTCCTGGCTGATCATCCAGAGGTGGGGGTTCTGGGCACGGCTGTAAAAATTATTAACAGTGAAGGCGAAGTTGCCAGTATTGGTCGGCACGAAGTTGAGGATACCGATATTCGATTTAAGCTGCTCAGAAATAATTCGTTCGCTCACGGTTCCGTGATGTTCTCTAGGATCATTTTTGAGCGAGTTGGTGGGTATGATGAAAACCTTGGGTACACCCAGGATTACGATCTTTGGTGGCGGATGTCCCGGCATACCAGGTTGGCCAATTTGTCGGAACCGCTGTATTGCTGGAGGAAAGCAGAGGGAAATGTAACGAGTTCCCGTCGATACGAACAGGCCCAAACAGCAGACCGGATTTCGGTGCGGAATTGTCTGGATACCATCAAAGAAATTTTGGAGGAGTTGAAAGGAACGGGAGAAGGTAGAGAGTTCGCGGATGCGAGTGCGATTATTTGTACGAAGGATAGGTATAGTGATGTTGTCCGCTGTATTTGTCATGTCCTCAAGCAGGACGTAATGCCCAGAGAAATTGTCATTGTTGACGCCAGCAAAGACAACATTGTTGAAGCCATGGTCACAGGTACATTATTTGATGTCGCTTTTCCTGTTATACGCCATATACGTTCTAAACCAGGCCTTACCTACCAAAAAAACCTGGGGATCAGAAACAGTACAAGCAGCATTATTCTATTCCTGGATGATGATATTTTGCTCTATCCGGAATTTCTGCACAATATACTGCGAGTTTTTGATGAGGCCCCTGGCCCCATTGGAGGCGTCACGGGCAACATCGTAAATATCGATCGTGATGAGAAAAGCTATTGTGCCCTATTGAGACGTATCTTCTTTTCGTATGGCTTTGGGGACGGGAGCTTTAAAAGGTCAGGGGCGGCAACGTATCCGTATGGCCTCTCAGAAGTGAAAGAAGTGGAGTTCTTGTGCGGCGGACAAACGGCATACCGACGTGAAGTCTGCGAGGAGTTCTGGTTTGAAGAATTGTTCTTTGAAGGATATTCCTATCTCGAAGATGTCGAGTTTTCCTATCGGGTGTCAAGAAAATACAAGAACTACTATACACCCTATGCCCCTTCCTTCCATAACAACAAGACCCCACTGAAGCAGCATCACCCGGATGTGTACCGGTCAATGAAGCTACGGAATCACAAGTACCACTTTCGCAAGAATGTTCCCAAAAGTTTGTTGAATTGGGTAGCTTTTAGTCTCTGCGTATTCCATATAAAACACCAGCGCAAGCTGGAAAGCCTGCCTGACCCGCTCGGTTGGTTGAAGTGCCGTTTTCTATCTGCGATCAGTTCGCGAATTGATGGCGATCCGTTATGAGGAATGCGCTCCCAATGAACGTATTGGTTCTGTCCGAGATGTTCCCGGACTCGGTTCGTTATCAGAGAGGCAACTTTGTCGTCGAACAGATTCGGGAGTTATCAAAGTTATGTAGTGTCACGGTCATCGCGCCAGTTCATCTTCCCTTGCCCGTGAAAAGGTTCCAGGAGCAGCGCGAATTAGTAGCTCAGATTCCCGTTCAGAGCGCCTTGGGACAAGCAATGGTGTATCGGCCCCGTTTTCTGGACGCCCCCCGATTCTTGAACTATTTGAATGATCACCTGATGTTGTTGGCGACGATAGTCTGCATTTGGAAGCATCATATCAAAGTAGATCTTATTCACAGCCATTTTGCCTATCCTTCGGGATACGTGGGGGGAAAGCTGGGGCAATTGCTGCGAAAGCCGGTGTTGTTGACCGTTCATGGCTCCGATATTCACCAGAGAACGCGTGCTGACTATCCTTACCCCATGATGCGGAAAAGGACGCTCATCGCCTTAGCGGAAGTAAGCACCATCATTGCTGTAAGCAATGCACTCAAGGCTCGTATAGTCGAATTGGGGTTTCTGCCGGACAAAGTGATTGTGATTTCAAGCGGTTTTGTGAAAGAGCGTTTCGAGGTGTTGGACCGAAAGGCAGCCCGACAGAAGCTCGGCTTCTGGGATCACGGACGAGTTATTCTGTTCGTGGGAAACTTGGTTGAAATTAAGGGCTTGAATGTTCTTTTGGAGGCGACAGCGAGACTTCGAAACGAATTGAAAGATATACAGTTGATTTTCGTTGGTGACGGACCTTTAGAGCGTGAATTGAAAGATAGAGCGATACAATTGGGATTGGATGGTACCATCTTCTGGGCTGGCCGTATGCCGAATGAACAGGTGTCCCAGTTTATGGGCGCTTGTGATGCCCTGGTCCTGCCCAGTTTGAATGAGGGCTTCGGTATCGTATGTCTTGAGGCTCTGGCTTGTGGGCGGCCGGTGGTAGCTTCAAAGGTAGGAGCCATACCGGAGATTATTGATGATCCAGAGTGTGGTATTCTTGTTGAAGCCGGAAACCCTCAGGCGCTGGCATCTGCCCTTCATGAGGCCCTACAAAGGAACTGGAATACGGACACGCTATCCGCTCACGCTCAAGGGTACAGTTGGAAGGATATCGCTCTACAAATCTACAAGCAATACGAGAGGGTGCTGGAACAGGACTGAATGGAAGTGCTGGAGAACCAGAACATCATCTGCATCGCTCCCAATCCCTGGACCGATCTCTGGCGTCGGCGACAGCAACTCATGTCAAGATTCGCCCGTAACGGACGGGTCCTCTATATTGAGCCACAGCGCTCTCTCTTGACCCCCTTTTTGTATCGGCACACCAGTGGTTGGGACCTGGATTTTCGATTTGGCTTGCGTCAGGAGAGTGATAATCTATACGTCTACAGCCCCCTTAGTCCCTTACCCTTCAGCGATATACCGCTCTTTGACCGGATCAACAACGCTTTTACCCCGGCTGCCATTCAGCGGGTTGTCCGCCGTCTCGAGATGAAGCAGCCCATATTATGGCTGTACTATACTGCCAAGACGGCAGTCAACGTCAAGGCCGTTCGGCAGGTCGTTAGCCCCCGGCTTATCTGCTACGACTGCTACGACTATTATGCTGGCTACGCTTATGTGAGTCCACGAGAGAGGCCGCACATCCTGGCCGAAGAGCGAGAATTGGTGCAGATGGCCGATGTGGTCTTTGTGGTGTCTGAACAATTGTACGCTGACAAGAGTCCTCTTAATGCCAATACTTTCCTGGTATCCAACGGGGTGGATATTGAGTTGTACGAAAGGGATGGGCCTATACCGGAGGATGTTGCCCTAATCCCCCATCCAATTGTGGGCTTCACCGGCAAGATCGCTGGCAACAAAATTGATATTGGGCTGATTCGTTATCTGGTGGAGAGCCGGCCCGAGTGGTCCGTGGTATTGGTAGGACCTATCTTCCCCGATTTACAGCGAGTCATAGCTGGCTGGCCAAAATATGCGAACCTGTATATGCTGGGGCAAAAGCCACCATGGGGATTGCCTACTTACCTGCGGGCTTTTGATGTGTGTATTGCCCCCTACCTGGATAACGAACAGCTTAGGTATGTTAGTGTTCCTCTCAAGATCTATGAATATCTGGCTGCTGGCAAACCTATCGTGGCTACCGGTTTCTCCCCTGCGCCTTTTCTGAGTGACCTGGTGCGTCTATCATCTAGTCCTGAAGAATTCGTGACGCACATTGAAGGGTGTTTGAGAGAAAACGACGAGGCCCTCGCAAGGCAGCGTATCGAGGTGGCCCGACATAATTCCTGGGATCGCCGGGTGGAGCAGATAGAGAAGATATTGGCCTCGTTGTCGTTGGAGTGGGCTTGATGGATTGCAAGGTGAAACCATCAACAAACCTTTGTTAGTGACATGAGGAGATATAAGTATAAAGAGATACCTGATGGTGACTCAAGCTAAAATATCAGTGGTGATCAGTTGCTATAATTATGGACGGTACATTAAGGAAGCGGTGGACTCGGCAAAAAAATCCACAATTCGTGATGTTGAAATCATCATAGTTGACGACGGATCATATGACTCACTCACTCTGGAGGTTCTGGCTGGCCTCAGGCATAATGGGATTCGGGTTATAACGCAGGCAAATAAAGGTGCGGCTGGAGCGCGAAACACGGGCATAAATCAATACTGTTCGGCACGGCTATTGCTGTAGCTTTGCACGGATGATACGTAAGATGAGTTTGAAGGTTAACGGCATTAGTAGTCACATTTGTCGTGGGCTGTTGACTATTG
>JAFDKF010000298.1 GCA_019307135.1 Deltaproteobacteria bacterium | reverse complement strand
AACCCTTCTTTATATTATCCAAGATCTTGGGAGGTGCAGAATTGACCAGGTTTCACACTGCACTCGGGGCGGCATACGAGGAGTACGCAAATCGATTAACCGAGAGAATAGCTAAAAATGATCAGGCTGGTAAATGGTCTATTATTAATGGTCCTACCACGAAAAATGGTGAACAGCTTGCCGACATCTATTTGCAAAGAGGCGGAACGGGAATAATGTTTGAGCATAAAGGCCAGCGTCCAGGGACAGAATTTCTTCGGGGTGGTGAAGGTGATCGGGTGGTGGGACCATCATCGGAACTCCTTAGTCAGCTTGATGGTGGGAATCATGTAAGTCAAAAAAATGGCTCTGCTCACGACAAAGGGCTTATGACCCGCGGCATGTGGCAACAATCGAAAGCTGGACAGAAATTGGTTGATTACGCTCAGAATCATCTGGCGGAAAAGCCAGATCGCTTGTTCCCAATTTTAACAATGTATTGTTCTCTGGTCGTAGACACAGTAGTCAGAAAGGCATATCTTAATCCACTTATGCAAGTAGCGCCACTATACCAGGAAGAATTCTGGAGGCCTCCTCAGTGGATTAACGTGGGCGACTTGGAATCCTTAGCTGCTATGTCAGAAGCGGGGAAGCTAGATTTCGAAACGCTTTTGAACGAAAAAGTTGCCAAATTTAATGACAGCCGATTTGATTTCTTTCTTTATCAACATAAAAAAGCCCGATACATCGATACAAAGCTTGTAGATGAAGGCAAATCAATTTTAGATAGTGCCGCACTCGCTTTTTTCGAGAAGAAACTATCTTCACAAGATGAATTATAACCGCACAAATGACTAATTTTAAGTGGTTGCATAGAGCGCGAGTATAGTGCCACGCTAACATCGCTCTTTCAACCGACAGCTAAGACTCAAAAGGGGGACGCCCTTCATATTTACAGTTTTAAATAAGTGCTTGTTTGGAACATCCATCTTTATATCTCCAACGCTTTGACATGCTCGGGATCTTCGACATGCCGGTCATGGATCCCGCACTCGTGGGCGTACACAATGCGCTTCACTTGACCGCAATTCCGCTGCGCTTCATTGCGTCAAGTGAGCTTGGTCGGTTAGGCTGCCGATAATCTGGAACTGCTCCCCTTAGAAGAAGCTAAATGTCTCTGAACAATCTTCTAATTACCCTTTCGTTTGTGTTCGGGGCTACCTTTGTCCTGTTCTTGCGCAGATACGATATTCATGAAAGAGAACCTTTTCACAAAATGGCATTCGCCACTTTATGGGGTGGAGTCTGGTCAATCGCAATCTCTACCTTGCTCTACGAGATCATTTTTTTAGCGGGGATTGACGAAGTGAAAACAAGCTTTGGTGCCCTTTTCGTTATTGGCCCGGTCGAGGAGGGTGCGAAACTGGCTGCGCTATTCTCGACATACTTCATCATCCGTAAGGATTTGAATGAACCGACAGACGGCTTGATCTATATGAGTTGCGTCGCGTTGGGTTTTTCTCTTATCGAAAACTACTTTTATGCCACGGAGACAGCTAAATCAGGTCATCTTATTCTTTCGAGACTGTTTATATGCACCCCCGCCCATATTTTGTTTAGTGCTTTGATGGGTCTTGCTTTCTATGCAGTTATAAAAATGAAAGCGAGCCCATCCTTGCTGATTTTTTCATTTTTATATGCTGCAGCATTGCATGGACTATATGATCTTATTGTCTTCAATGGGCTTTTCTTGATTATCCTGATAATAATGTTAATAGTTGCATACTCTCGACTCTTTCGTTCTTGGCCTATACAACAGCTAAATCCCCATTTAGGAAGTCCCTGGCTCGTTTTGTTAAAGACTATGAAAACCCAACTTTCGAATATGGGAGTGAATGCCTAAATTGTGGAAGTAAAAAAATAAAGATCTCCTACAGGCATGGTAACATAAAAATCCAAAAGTGCGATAAATGCCCATTCTACCTTACTACTAGCCTGAGTTTACTACTTAATGAATCAAGGCGTTGGTAATTTCCCGTAAACCATTTAACATCAACAACTTACTTGGGCAGTTAACGTATTAC
>JAFDKF010000297.1 GCA_019307135.1 Deltaproteobacteria bacterium | reverse complement strand
TGTCTTTGGTTTGTATCCATTGTGTCAAAGGCTAAACTCAATAGTTCCAACAGTTTCGATTGGTTTTGTGTTTTAACATATTCAAACAACCGTTCTTTATTCATTGTACATTAGCCCTCTAATATTCTTTTTCAACTTGCGTTTATGCTGCGATCTGGTGGTCGTTTCCCCTGTCCATACAAGAGAGGTAAAGGCCGCGTGGCCAACCATGTGGCTTTAGTCATTGGATAGACGCCGAACGAAGAACATGGGCAAGAACATGGGCAAGAACATGGGGGTCAAACCTACACATTTGACAAAACGAGTGTTTTCAATGTGTTCGTAATAAGCTTTCCAAACTTCTTATCGTTCTTTTGCTTTAACTGGATTCTTCGACTCGCCTGAGTTACCCCCGATTCGCTCACACCAAACCGTTTTCCGATTTCCATTAATTTCTTGCCGCTATAGCGGTGGCATAAATACAGCTTGACCTGTCGAGCTAGTTTTTCATCTCACGCCAGTTTTGTCAAATGTGTAGGTTTGACCCCGTTTTTTTTCTGTACCTGCCTGCCAACCATACTAACAATCTGTTTGCGGCTCTGGAACATCAGGATCCTCTTCAGTGTAAATATACCGGTGGCACAGTCTTCCACGTCTATTTAGGCGAGAGGATGCCCGACAAGGGGTCTGTCAAGACACTGGTCAGAAGAATCATGGAGAACCATAAACTGCCCTACCCTATATCACGATTACTCCGACGTTCAGCGTCTGTTCAACGCATGGATACGTTTCTGGCAAGCATGAAACCTGTCCCACGTGTGGAAAAAGCTTGTGAGGTCTATTCAAGGATTGTGGGGTATTTCAGACCTGTACAGCAGTGGAATGATGGGAAGAGGCAGGAGTTTAAGGATAGGGTTTATTATGGGGTGTAATTATCGGAGAGTCATGATACGGAAGGAACACGAATGGAAATTGGAGGGACGATGAACGAAAAACATGCTGTAAAGATCGCTGACGAACTGAACCTCAGCCCCAAACAGATCATGGCAACAGCAAGCCTGCTCGAAGACGGCGCCACGGTGCCCTTTATTGCTCGATATAGAAAAGAGGCCACCGGATCCTTAGACGAGGTGGCTATAACCGCAATCCGTGACAGAACAGCTCAATTAGAGGAATTGGACAGACGGCGAGAGAGCATCCTGAAATCGCTCCAAGAAAGGGAGTTGCTCACAGACGAATTGAAAGAAAAGATTCTGGCTGCGGATACCTTAAGCACTTTGGAGGATATCTACCTGCCCTATAGGCCAAAACGGCGCACACGCGCAACCATCGCCAAGGAAAAGGGACTGGAACCTCTCGCAAAACTCATTTTCGAACAAAAAGAGGACACTGACCCTGTTGCCGAGGCAGGTGCCTATATTGACCCGGAAAAGGGAATTGAGACACTAGACGATGCCCTGGCCGGCAGCCGGGATATCATTGCGGAGTGGGTGAACGAAAACCAGGAAGCCCGCGAAAAGATGAGAGCTCTGTTTATGAAGAAGGGTTCTTTCCGCTCGAAGGTCACCGCAGGCAAGGAGACAGAGGGCGCCAAATTCAGGGACTACTTCGATTGGGAAGAATCCGTAACTAAGGCACCATCTCACAGAATACTGGCTATGCGGCGGGGAGAGAAGGAAGGGTTTCTGACTTTGCGGGCGGAGCCCCCAGGGGAGGAAGCATTGGCTCTTTTGGAGTCCATGTTCGTTAAGGGCACGGGGCCTGCCTCACAAGAAGTTAAGGCGGCTGTGCATGACTGCTACAAGAGGCTGCTTTCTCGTTCCATGGAAACAGAGATTCGGGTCGAAACGAAACAGCGCGCTGATTCGGAAGCGATAAAGATATTTGCTGATAATCTTCGGGAACTTCTCCTCGCGCCGCCGCTTGGCCAAAAGAATGTCATGGCCATTGACCCAGGTATTCGGACAGGGTGTAAGGTGGCGTCTTTGGATCGCCAGGGCAAACTGCTCCAGACGGCCACCGTGTATCTTTTCCAGTCCGAACATGCCAAGAAGGACGCGGCTGCAAAGCTCAGGGAATTGTTTAA
>JAFDKF010000158.1 GCA_019307135.1 Deltaproteobacteria bacterium | reverse complement strand
ATCGTGTCTAATTACGGGAGTATTTTTATCTCCCACTGAGTACACAGAGTCACTGAGTTTTTGAGGTGAATTGCTGAGAGGGCAATTCACCTCAACCTGCCATCCCGCTTGGGCGGGAAGAGTCTATGAGTTAGCTGGTTCGAATTCTAACGGAAATCCCACGCCAGTGGCTGAGCATTTTGTCTGATTTTTCCCCTCAAAAAATCAGACAAAGTCTTTCATCTCTGAGGACTCTGTGATCTCGAGCGACTGAAAGGAGCGCGTGAGAGGCTGACCCGCGTGGTTAAGTGTGACAGATCTTCTCTATGGGATCCATCCGGTTTATGAGGCATTGATTGCAGGACGACGAGCGTTCAAAAAGCTGTTCGTGTCAAAGAGGCGGCAGACTAAAGGTGTTCAGGGCCTTTTGGAACGGGCTCGGGCCGAAGGAGTTCCCGTCCAATACAGAGAGCCGGACTATTTTAGATCCCTACTTGGCGGGTTGGTACACCAGGGAGTTGCAGCCCGTGTTAGTGATTATCCGCTGGTAGATATAGGCGACATCCTCAGAAAGGCTGAAACCGATGATGAGCTTCCGATAGTTTTGGCCCTGGACGGGATTGTAGATCCACAAAACTTGGGGTCGCTTATCAGGACGTCACTCGCTATGGGCATCCATGGCATTATCCTTGCCAAAGACCGTTCTGCCCCTTTATCCCCCTCGGTTTCAAAGGCTTCTGCAGGCGCCATGGAACATACGTTGATAGCACGGGTTCCCAACCTTGTGACGACGTTGAAACGACTCAAGAAAGCGGAACTTTGGGTGGTGGGAGCCCATGCCGGTTCAGAGCAAAGGGTGGATGAGGCTGATTTCAATGTTGGTTTGGTCCTTGTCATCGGGGGTGAGGGCAAGGGGATACGCCCTTTGGTTCGAAAGACTTGTGACTATCTCGTATCCGTTCCCCAGAAGAAGGTGGTTGACTCACTCAATGCCGCGGTGGCTGGGGCCATGGTTATGTATGAGGTCGTGAGGCAGAGGAGAAGAAAGTGAGCTAAAGTGAAAAAGCAAGTGAGCTAAAGTGAGCTAAAGTGCCTAAAGTGTCTAAAGTTAAGGAATTGAAAGGACTTCTCGTGAGAATGAGTTTTGTTCCTTTAACTCTAGGCACCTTAGACATTCCTAAGAAAGTCGGCTACAAAAAGCGGCAAAGGGGTCAACCGGCATACGGGGTGACCCAATGTTCAGTAAGAATGGTTTTTATTCTTTGAACTTTAGGCACTTTAGTTCACTTTAGTTCACTTTAGGCACTCTTCAACTTTTTGATATGGATACATATTCCAAGACATACGACGTCATCGTGGTTGGGGCTGGCCATGCCGGATGTGAGGCTGCCCTGGCAGCAGCCCGCTTGGGACATCTTACTCTGGTAGTTACTGTTAATGTGGACCATATTGGAGAGATGTCATGCAATCCGGCCATAGGGGGTTTGGCCAAGGGCCATCTTGTGCGTGAGATAGACGCCCTGGGCGGAGAGATGGCCAAGAATATTGATGCCACTGGTATCCAGTTCCGCCGCCTCAATACGAAGAAGGGCCCTGCCGTGCAATCATCCAGGGCCCAGGCCGACAAGGAACAATATCGCCTTCGGATGAAGCAGGTCTTGGAAAGCCAAGAGAATCTCGACATCAAACAGGGATTGGTGGATGCTCTGATTGTGGAAAATGGTACGGTTAGAGGTCTCATAACCAGTATTCAGCAAAGTTTTCTTGGAAAAGCAGTGATTCTGACCACAGGCACCTTCCTGAAAGGATTGATCCACATAGGGTTGAAGAATTTTCCCGCGGGGCGCATGGGAGATCCTCCCTCGAACATGCTTTCAGACCATCTGAGAGCCCTGGGTTTAAGGATAGGTCGCCTTAAGACCGGGACCACCCCTCGGCTGGACGGACGTACGATCGATTTTTCCAGGCTCACACCGCAGTATGGAGATGAACCGCCGGTTCCCTTTTCCTTTGAGACAGAGGCAATCACGCGCAAACAGGTCCCATGTTACATTACCTACACGAACAAAAAGAGCCATGAGATCATTAAGACAGGTCTGGATCGTTCTCCCCTGTTTACCGGGGTTATACAAGGGGTTGGGGCACGTTATTGTCCATCGATTGAAGATAAAGTCGTTCGGTTTCCGGATAAACCCAGGCACCAGATCTTTCTTGAGCCCATGGGGCTTGGAACCACGGAGATTTATCCAAATGGGGTTCCAACAAGCCTGCCGGTGGATGTGCAGATCAGGATGCTTCGATCTATTGAAGGACTTGAACAGGTGGAGATTGTGCGGCCGGGGTACGCCATCGAGTATGACTATGCAGATCCGATACAGCTCAAACCAAGCTTAGAATGTAAGGCCATTCGAGGGTTATTTTTTGCGGGCCAGATCAATGGCACCTCCGGTTATGAGGAGGCAGCGGGCCAGGGAATCATGGCCGGGATCAATGCAGTGCGCCACGTAAGAGAAGAGCCCCCAATCATCCTCAGGCGGGCACAGGCATATATCGGTGTTATGATCGATGACCTGGTGACGAAAGGGACCCAGGATCCCTATCGGATGTTTACGTCAAGGGCCGAGTATCGTCTTCTCCTCCGGGAGGACAATGCAGACTTGCGTCTCCGTGAACTTGGACATCAGATTGGTCTCGTGTCTGATGCACTGTACGACAAATTTAGAGAAAAACGTGAGACTCTCGAGAGACTTATAGCTCTCCTTTCGGGCGTTCGTCTAAACCCAAGGCCAGACGTGAACCGCACCCTTGAAGGTCTGGGGCTTGGCTCTATCAATCAACCAGCCACCTTGAAGGATCTGCTAAAAAGGCCTGGGGCCGAGCTTGAAGATATCGCAAAGCTTGACAGCCGCGTCCTTTTTTTTAACAACGAGGTAACGGAACAGGCTGCCATGCTTGTTAAATACGATGGATATATACGGCGCCAGATGCAGCAGGTTGAACGTGTCAAACATCTGGAAGGGACAAAGATCCCCGAGGGCTTTGACTATCAGGCCGTTCCCGGGCTTTCCAATGAAGTCAAGGAGAAGCTTACAAGGATTCGGCCAATTTCTTTGGGACAGGCCTCCAGGATATCCGGCATCACGCCAGTAGCGGTGTCGATTATACAAATCTATATCAAGAAGTTAGCCGGTTGAGCCCGTTTGGCCGGTTAAGCCCGTTAAGTCCGTTGGGTTCGTTTGCTTCATTGAGCGCTTTTACCGGCTAAACCGGCTAAACGGGCCAAACCGACAAAACCGACATAACTGGCCAAACCGGTTCATGAGGAAAACATATGGATAGCAAGGAAAAATGCCAGCCTGAAACAGACCGGATTGCCGTGACACCAGAGGGCGTACTTCGGGTTCCGGACAAGCCCATTGTTTCGTTCATTGAAGGAGACGGGATCGGCCCTGACATCTGGGCTGCTGCTAAGGGTGTCCTGGATGCTGCCATCAGTTTTGCCTACGGAGACCGTCGCAGGATCACGTGGCTGGAGGTATTGGCAGGGGAGAAGGCATATCGAGAAGCAGGTGAGTGGCTTCCCGAGAGGACGCTTCAGGCGATAAAGAATCACGTGGTCGCCATCAAGGGGCCATTGACCACGCCGGTGGGGGAGGGGATTCGCAGTGTCAATGTCGCGTTGCGACAAAGACTCGACCTGTATGCCTGTGTTAGGCCCATTCGATACATCAGAGGTGTTCCTAGCCCGGTGAGGCACCCTGAAAGGGTTAACATGGTAGTATTTCGGGAAAATACAGAAGACGTGTATGCCGGGATTGAATGGGAAGCTCAAAGCAGTGAAGCCGAGGCGGTCATTGCCTTTCTGAAGGATCAAATGGGGGTTCGCGTGGCCAATGATTCGGCTATTGGTGTGAAGCCGATGAGTCGAAGGGCTTCAAGGCGCCTGGTGGCAAGGGCGATCCAATATGCCCTGGACCACGACCTTCCCAGTGTGACCTTGGTACACAAGGGAAATATCATGAAGTATACTGAAGGGGCCTTCATGAAATGGGGCTATGAGTTAGCACGTGAGATGTTCGGGGACCATATCGTGGTTGAGTCAGATGGCGGGTTAGAGCCCGACGGAAAAGCGCCACCGGGTAAGGTGGTGATCAAAGACAGGATCGCTGACATGATGTTTCAGCAAGTGCTGCTAAGGCCGGAGGCATACCATGTTATTGCTACCCCTAACCTGAACGGGGACTATCTCTCTGATGCCCTCGCCGCCCAGGTAGGGGGCCTCGGGATGGCCCCCGGGGCCAATTTTGCAGACAATTGTGCGCTTTTCGAGGCGACCCATGGCACGGCTCCGAGGTATGCCGGCCAGGACAAGGCAAATCCCATATCATTGATCTTGTCCGGGGTTATGATGCTCGAGTATTTGGGATGGATGGAGGCAGCTTCGGCTATTGAGCATGCCATACAGAAAAGCATTTCCGACGCCTTGGTAACGTACGATCTGGCCCGCCAGATGCCGGGCAGCCAGGAAGTGAGATGCTCTGAATTTGCAGAGGCTGTCATAGAGCGGTTAACTTGGCCTGGACATGCTGGGACCTAATCTCTCGCACGCTTCTTTCAGTCGCTCGAGATCACAGAGTCCTCAGAGATGAAAGACTTTGTCTGATTTTTTGACCCCGATTAAATAGGCTACGCATTTAACAGGGCAGGGAGGAAAAATCAGGCCAAACCATCAGCCCCTGTTGGGGCATTTATGTTCTGGCAGAAATTCCTGCGTCAGTCCCGCCATGGCGGGATTTAAGCTGAATTGCCCCCTCAGCAGTTCAGCTTAACAAACTCTGAGCCTCTGCGGACTCTGTGAGAGAGATAGACATGATCCATATCCTACAAAGACTATCACAGCCCTTTGTGTACGCTATTTTCCCACCCATGTGTTTCATATGCAGTACCTATTATGATTCCCGAGAGGCTTCTATTGGCACGGATGCCTCCGATCCGGTCTCTGATCTTACCGTCCCGTACTTCTGTGAGTCGTGCCGGGAAGGCCTTCTACCAATTGCTTCCCCTTTTTGCTCAAGGTGCGGTCTACCCTTTATTTCTCGGGAAGGAGACAACCACACCTGTTCTGAGTGCCTCCTTGGAAAGAAATATTATAGAAAGGCAAGGGCCTTTGGAATATATGACGGGAGCCTTATGGAGGCCATTCATCTGCTTAAATACCGAAAGAAGACGTCCATTTCCCGGCCATTGAGCGCCCTTGCCAGGGAGACATTTTTTCGATTCTGGGATATCAATACCATAGATCTCCTTGTTTCGGTGCCGCTGCACGTGAAGCGCCTCCGAGAACGGGGATTCAACCAAGCGCACCTTTTGATCAGGAGATGGGCAAAACAGGAAGGAATCTCCCTGGACGGCCTCACATTATCCCGCAGCCGCTGGACAGAACCTCAGACCAGCCTCAGCCGTGCAGAACGTCGGAAAAACATCAAAGGGGCCTTTTCCGTGCGCCATCCGGAGAGAATAAAGGGTCGGAAGGTCCTCCTGGTGGACGATGTCTACACAACTGGCGCCACTGTGAATGAGTGTGCTCGGGTCCTGATGAAGGCCGGCGCAGAATTTGTGGATGTCCTGACCCTGGCACGGGCTGTTTGAGTAAGGAAAGAATACATAAGGAGTTTGGCGTATTTCCGGACGGAAACTAGCCCCGCTCTTCTATGGGCACATAATCTCTCTCATTTGGCCCAATATATATCTGGCGGGGGCGCTGGATTTTCCAGTTGGGATCCTCAATACTCTCCTTCCACTGGCTGATCCATCCGGGTAAACGTCCGATGGCAAACATGACCGTGAACATATTAAGAGGGATACCAATAGCCCGCAGCAGAACACCGCTGTAAAAATCTATGTTCGGATAGAGGTGATGGTCGATAAAGTACGGATCCTTTAAGGCCACCTCTTCCAACCTCCGGGCAATATCCAACATGGGATCATGTCGTGTCAATTTGCCCAAGACCTTGTCGCACGCCTTCTTCATGATACGGGCCCTTGGATCATACGTTTTGTAGACCCGATGACCGAAACCCATGAGCCGAAAAGGATCATTCTTGTCCTTGGCTCGAGCTATGAAAGGAGCCCAATCACCGCCATTTTCATGTATCTGGCCGAGCATTTCCACAACGGCCTGATTGGCGCCGCCGTGCAAAGGGCCCCACAGGGCGCATATGCCGGCCGAAATGGCCGCGTATAGATTGACCTTTGCGCTTCCCACCAATCGGACGGCAGCCGTAGAACAATTCTGTTCATGGTCGGCATGGAGTATCCAGAAGACGTTCAGGGCCTTGACGAGATCCTTGTCGATGACATAACGCCGGACGGGGGAGTCAAACATCATGTTCAAAAAATTCGCTGCGTAAGGGAGGTCTTCCCTCGGGTAAATGACCTTGTGGCCCCTGAAGATCTTATAAGAGATGGCCGCCATAGTCCTCACTTTGGACAGAAGCCTGGTGACAGTGATATTGATCTCCTCTTCTTCTGTTCTCTCAGGGATTTCAGGATAGAAGGCTCGCAGTGCGTTGACCATGGAGGAAAGAATGCCCATGGGATGGGCCGATCGGGGAAAGTGCTCAAAAAAGGCCCGCATATCTTCATGGACCAGGGAATGGTCGTTTAGCAGCACCGAAAAGCGGGTTAGCTCTTTTTGGGTGGGCAACTCGCCGTTTATCAACAGGTAGGCCGTTTCCACAAACCTGGAATGCTCCGCAAGTTGCTTAACCGGAATGCCCCGGTAACGGAGGATTCCTCTTTCTCCGTCCAAAAAAGTGATGCTGCTCTGACAGTTGGCTGTACTAGCAAAGCCGGGATCATACGTGACGAGGCCAGTCTCCTGCCGCAACCTGGAAATATCAATGGCTCTTTCCCCCTCAGAACCTGTGATAATGGGTAGTTCAAAGGTTTTTCCATCTATCATAATCTTTGCGGTATGTTCCATTTTTTTCTACTCCTTTAGCTTCCCTGAACAATCTGATCTTATAGTCCTGCTTGGATCAATTTTAGATTGGGTGCGGCTCTTTTAGGACGACCTTGAGAAGCAATTTTTGGCATATGGTATCCGGATCCATTTAAGAAATTATCCTTATTTGATGGCTTTCAGATGACTGCGTTTGCGAG
>JAFDKF010000157.1 GCA_019307135.1 Deltaproteobacteria bacterium | reverse complement strand
CAACCAGGTCTGGGCCAGGGGTTAAAACCGTGAACCGTGAACCTGGAACCGTGAACCTGGAACCGTGAACCCTTGTAAGAAAGTTCACCGTTCAAAGTTCATAGGTTCAAAGCCCGCCCTAGCGCGACACGCTCGTGAGGGACTATCACGCTCACCAACCAGGTCTGGGCCAGGGGTTGTCAACCCTGAACCGTGAACCGTGAACCCTTGTAAAGTAGACTATAACCTTTGAATCCTGAACCCTGAACCCTGAACCTGGAACCGATCACTTTAGGTTTAAAGGAGTATGCCATGCAGCCCCTGGAAATTCCCACCTTTCAACCGCGGCTCAGGGTCCTCAATCGAGAACAAGCCCTTGCTATTCACACGGCGGCCCTGGAGATTCTGGAGAAGATCGGTGTCAAGATGGAACACCCCCGTGTCCTTGAAATGCTTGCTGACGCAGGAGGCCGAGTTTTTGACGGAGATTGGATCAAATTGCCAGCCTATTTGGCCGAACAGGCCCTTCGGAGTGCACCACGCCAGATTGTCCTCTATGATCAGAACGGTAACAAGGCCATGCCCCTGGTGGATCAGAACGTTTTTTACGGTACTGGTTCGGATACCACCTTCACGCTGGATTTGGAAACGGGGTTACGCCGCCGATGTGTCCTGAAAGATGTTGCGCAATTTGCCAGGTTGGTGGATGCCTTGGAAAACCTTGCCTTTGCTATGTCCATGGGAAACCCCGAGGATGTTCCGAAGGTGGAAAACATCTATGTGTATGATTTTGCCGAGATGGTCAAGAATACCAACAAGCCAATCGTGTTTATTGCCGATCGGGGTGAGGACATCGCGAAAATTCATGAGATGGCCTGCCTGGTGACGGGAGGCGAAGAAGCGCTCCGGCAGAAGCCCTTTTTGCTCAACTACTCGGAAGCCATCAGTCCGTTGCGTTTTCCCGAAAACGTCATGGATAAGCTCCTTTTTTGTGCCCGAAAAGGGATACCCATATGCCTTCCCTCCGGTTCTAACGCCGGGGGTGGAGCGCCGGTCACACTGGCCGGGGCTATGGCCATGGGGATTGCCGAAAACCTGGTAGGACTCATTGTACATCAATTGGCAGCCAGGGGAGCCCCTTTTCTCTTTGGACCAAACGTGAGCACGCTTGACATGAAATCCGCTGTGGTTTCATACGGCTGCCCTGAATGGAGCCTCACACAAGCAGCTCTTGCGGACATGCGAGACGAGATCTACGGTCTTCCCATTTGGGCTTTTGCAGGTGCCTCGGACTCCAAGGTGGTGGATGCCCAGGCCGGGGCAGAGGCCATGTTTTCCATAGTCACGGCCATGCTTTCCCGCTGTAATCTGGTGCATGATGTGGGATATCTGGAATATGGCAGCACTTCCTCCCTGGAGATGGTTACCATGGCCAATGAAATGGTCGCCATGGCCCGCCATTTCACGGGCGGCATTCCCGTAAACGAAGAAAGCCTGGCTCTGAATGCCCTTGAGAGAGTGAAAAACGCAGGCCCCAAGGGCATGTTCCTCAGTGACGACCACACTTTCGATCATTTCGAACGAGCCCTTTTCCTGCCCAGGCTTCTGGATCGCTCCCGCTATGACTCATGGGAGGCTGGTGGGTCCCATGATCTTTACAAGCGCAGCAATGCGGAAGCAAGGAGAATCCTTGACGAACACCAGGTGGCTCCCAAGACCGACGACAAGGTGCTGAAGGAAATCGATGCCTTGGTGGCAAGTCTATAGGAACTCTCTCAGCAATTCTAATTTTGACCATAAGGTCCGTAGAATACAGGGAACTGGAAATCCGAAGCACGAAATCCGAAATCCGAAACAAATTCAAAATCCGAATGCTCAAATGTTCAAAAGCATAATCCTTTCCCTAAGATACGGGGTTTTGGGTTTCGGTCATTTGAGTTTCGTGAATTTGGTCATTGTTTCGAATTTCGATATTCGAATTTCGGGTTTTTTGAATTCAAAACTGAAGAAATTCCAAAATTAGAATTGCTGGAACTCTCTGGAGGAGTTTGGAAGGGGTGTCCATTCCGTGGCATTACTCTCAAGTGAAAAGATTGAAAAAATTGATTCGGCTGGACGTCACATCCTGGAACGGGTGGGACTCAGGATCCGCAATCAGACCGCGCTAACCAGGCTAAAGGCTGCCGGAGCCAATGTGGACTTGGCGGACCAGCGGGTGCGTTTCGACGGCGAATGGCTGGACGAGATCCTTGGAAAAGCCCCTTCCCGGTTCGTCCTGTATTCACGTGATGGCAGCAACGATTTGAATCTTGGAGCGGGCCATGTCTACTTTGGCAATGGTGGGCGGGTTTTCCGTGTCCTGGATATGGGAACGGGCGGATACCGCGCCACCCTTTTGAGAGATGTGGTCCATACGGCTTGCCTGGTCAATGCCCTGGAAAACATACGCTTTTACATCATTGCCTGCCAGGCACATGACGTGCCCCCTCCATCCTACCACTTGAACGATTTTTTCCACGCCTTTAACAATACCAGCAAGCATGTCATGGGAGGATGTGATACCGTGGAAGGTGTCAGGCAGATGTGGCACCTGGCATCCTTCATCGCTGGTGGAGAAGATCAACTCAGAACACGTCCTTTTGTGTCCGTTATTACCAATCCCATCAGTCCCCTCACCCTGGACTCCACGACCCTGGAGATTCTTGAGTTTTGCGTTGCCCAAGGGATTCCGGTGACCTGCGCACCAGCCCCCATTGCAGGCGCTACCGCGCCAGCTACCCTGGCAGGTACCCTTGCCCAAATGCATGCTGAATCACTGGCAGGGGTGGCCATTTCCCAGGTATTCTGTCCTGGCGCCCGCGTCATGTACGGTGCGGTACCCACGGCCATGGATCTACGCACCATGGATCTGACCATGGGTTCTGTGGAAACAGCCATGATGAATACCTGCGCCGTACAATTGGCCAAGGTCTATGGTCTGCCGATTTATGCATCAGCCGGCGTGACCGACGCCAAGATTCCCGACATTCAATCCGGGTTTGAAAAAGGTGTATCCTCCCTGCTGGTAGGAATGGCTGGAGCGGATTACGTTCACCTGGCTGCCGGGATATTGGACTCCGGGAACTCCATTTCCTATGAACAGTTCATCATCGATAATGAGATCCTGGGTATGGTGCACAGGGTTTTGGACGGTATTAACGTGGATGAGGATACCCTTGCTGTTGAATGCATGAAAAAGGTGGGACCCGGGGGCAACTACGTAATGGAAGACCATACGGTTCAGCAAATGTTTCACGAGTTCTTTTATCCAACCCTTACGGTTCGCATGAATTTTGACCTATGGGAAGACCGGGGGAAACCTACACCTTTGACCAGCGCCAATGAGCTTTTTCAGAAATGCAGAGAAGATCACCAAGCTGTCCTGGACCCTGAACAGGTGATAGAAATCAAGAATAGGTTTCCTGGAATCGTAAGCCCTTGAGTTAACCGCCCTTTTCTTGCCCTGGCTAAAAAAGAGGTAACCGTTCACAGGTTCAGGGTTCAACGTTCAGGGTTAGGGACAAGGACAAGGACAAAATTGAAGACCAGAAGTCCTCGTAAACAATGCTGGTTTTGCCACATAATTGCCAATGCGCCGCCAACTTTCAGATTGGCAATGACGAAGCCGGGCGCTTCTCACATAAATACGCCTTCAAAATGGAGTCCGGGAACAAGAACGTAACCTTGAACCTCTGAACCTCTGAACGCCCGAACGGTTACAAAAAGAGACATGTCACTTCGAATCCTTGCTTGTGGGGTTTTTCGAGATGCACTGAGACATCTTCGGCTCCCAGGCCATCATCCGGGCTTGCACGTAACGTATCTCCCCCCCTGTCTCCACAATCAGCCCCGTGAACTCAAGAAAGAGCTCTCACGCCAGATCCATCTCGCACGAAAAGAGGGAGAGAGCATCCTTTGCATGTACGGACAGTGTTTTCCGGAAATGGATGATTTTTTGCAACAGCAGCGTATCCCGAGGCTGGCCGGGGCTCACTGTTACGAGATGCTACTCGGCAGTAAGCCCTTTAGACGGGTCATGGAAGAAGATGCGGGAACTTATTTTCTCGAAAAGGAACTCATTCTCCACTTTTCTGAGTACTGTCTTCAACCGCTTGAACTCCACGACCCTCAGATGCGACAGTGGTGTTTTCAACATTACCGGAGGCTCGTCTACATCCGGCAGCCACTTGACCCCAACCTTGTGCCCAGGGCACGAGATCTCGCACACTTCTTGCAGCTACGTTTCATGATGATGGATGCCGATTACTCCGAATTAAAAGCTAATCTCTTGAAGCTGATTCATGCTTCACAGGCCGTCAATTCGTGAATCGTCAAATGGTCAAATTGAGACAAGGTATTGATAATACCATTCAAATTGCCACGGTCAGAGGCGGTGGCTTGTCCTGTTGGTCCTGGAAGGCACCCTGATACAAGTGAGCTAAAGTTCGAAGTGCCTAAAGTGAGCTAAGGTTATGGAATGTTGCCATTTTCATTTCAAGAAACATCATTTTTCCCAACCCATCGTGATCATCATCTGATATTGCTTTGCGAAAGCGTTTGCTTGGGTTAAAGACCGTTCCAAGGCCCCTTTGAATATAGATATGGATATCATCCTTAACTTTAGACACTTTAGTTGTAACTTCTCAAAAAGTTCGGGTATGTTTATTATGAGCCAATTTGCTGGATGCCCGCTTTCGCGGGCATGACGGGGGATTTATTACATTCGTCATTCCCGCGAAGGCGGGAATCCAGGTGTATTACCCGAAGTTATTGAGAAGATACCTTTAGTTCACTTTAGGCACTTTTTCATCCCTGAATAATGAAAAAGCAGAAAAAACCCAGAAAGGGGAAAAGAAAGCGGCGCTATCAGAATCCCCCCTCGGTGAAGGGAAGAAAGAAAAAATTCGTCTGGTTGAATGTGTTGCCCGCGGACATATGGCTTAAAGTCAAGCGCGGTATCACGTTGTGGGAAGCCCTTCAAAAGACGGATGTGGAATTGGAAGGAGAGTGCGGTGGGCTTGGCAAATGCGGTAAGTGCAAAATCAGGGTGATCACTGCTATAGGGCCGCCCACTGCGGAAACCGCGGAGCTTCTCACTCCCGAAGAACTGGAGAAAGGGATTCGGTTGGCATGCCGCACCAAGATCAAAAAGGATCTTGTGATTCGTACCGAGGTGCTGAATGATGAAGTGGAGCTTTTCCAGATACTCAAGTACGGGGAGATGCCCATTATAGAGCTTGATCCTCTCGTGGACAAACGCTCGGTGGCCATCGCACCCCCGAGCCTGGAAAACCCCCTTTCGGACGTGGATCGAATCAGAGAGGCTTTGGGACCTGAATATCAGAACTTAAAGGTCTCTCATCACTGTCTTGCTTCCCTCTATGGCGATCTTCGTGCAACCAATTTCGACGGTACGGCAGTCCTTCATGACGGATGCCTCCTGGCCTGGGAGCCCGCGAAAATGGCCGCTCGGAGATACGGCCTGATCTTTGACCTGGGAACCAGCACCCTGGTTGGTAAGCTGGTGAGCCTGTTGGAAGGTCAGGAAGTGGCAGTCGTCTCGCGTCTCAATTCGCAAAGCAAACACGGCACGAACGTCATCAGCCGTATTCAATATGTGAAAGAGCATCCCAAACACGGCCTGTCACACATGCGAAGACTCCTTGTGGAAGACCTCAATATCCTGACCGACCGTCTACTTGAAGTAGGACGACTCGTTGCCGAAGAGATTTTTGTAGCCGTCACGGCCGGAAACACCACCATGCAGCATTTGCTGTTGGGTTTGAATCCTACGGGCATCGCTGAAGCCCCCTTTGCGCCCGTCATAACGGAGGGCGTAACTGTTCGGGCTCAAGACGTGGGATTGCATTTGCACCCGGATGCAATGCTTTATGTCATGCCTTCCAAGTCGGGATACATTGGTGGAGACTTGATTGGGTTTATGCTGGCATCGGGCGCCGCAGACCGGGAAGATCGCCTGGTTCTCGGCCTCGATTTTGGCACCAACGGTGAGATATTCCTGGGCAACAGGAGAAGAATGCTGACCTGTTCGGCAGCAGCAGGTCCTGCACTGGAAGGGGCGAGAATCACACATGGAATGATTGGCAAAGCGGGTGCCATCGAAGGTGTTCGATTGGAGGACAATGACCTGCGTTACCAGGTGATTGGCAATATCAAGCCCAAAGGGCTTTGCGGCAGCGGTCTGGTCGACCTTGTGGCTTTGCTGCTGCACCACGGCTTAGTCGATCCGGAAGGTCTGCTCCGTCCATCGCAGGGGGGACAAGTGAATGCAATGCAATCGAGGGTGATCAAAAGGAAAGGGAGCGAAGTGCACGACTTTCTGGTGGCTTCTTCCCGGGAAAGCTTTGACGGCCGAGAAATCTACTTGACTCAGAACGATGTCCGTGAATTGCAGCTTGCCAAAGGGGCCATCGCCGCCGGGGTGAAAATCCTCATAAAGACAATGGGGGTGGATATCGGAGACATCGATGTGATCTACCTGGCCGGAGCCCTGGGCAATTACATCAATCCCTATAGTGCCATGCAAATCGGTTTGATTCCTCGCCTCGATCCGGAGAAGATCACTCCTCTGGGAAATGCCGCTTCCACCGGCGCCAAGATGGTCCTTTTGTCCAGGCGTTGTTGGGAGAAATCTGCTGAAATCACTCATCTCGTGGAACACGTGGAACTTTCGAGTCACCCTGATTTCTTACATCATTTTATTGAGGAGATGAATTTTCCAGGTGAAAATCTTTGGTGACGCGTCAATAAAGAAAGTTCACCGTTCAAAGTTCATAGGTTCAAAGGTTCTCAACCCTGAACCCTTCTAAAGTAGACTATAACCTTTGAACCTTGAACCTGGAACCGATCACTTTTAGAGGAAACAGAAGAATTAATTAAGATTTTCTTACGAGTATCAAAACGGCCGTTCGACAGGCTCACGGCCCTGAGCGGAGTCGAAGGGCAGAAAAGAAACAGAAATAGTCGTTGAATGTTCGGTATTGGCTTTTTTTTCGATTTTTAAAGAAAATGCCTATTGACTTAGCTGCCAAAACTCATTCGGGTGGCGGAGGGTCGACGTATGATTTCGTTGTATGTGACGGTTTGGGTGGTCACACAGGCCCGAACCAGCCGATCAA
>JAFDKF010000026.1 GCA_019307135.1 Deltaproteobacteria bacterium | reverse complement strand
CGAACCGCCTTAAAACCTCTGACTCTCAGATTAAAAAAATAGGACATTGCAAATGTTTATTGACAAAAGGGAATTCATTTATTAAAAGATAGATAATTCCATATGTCGCAATAAGGTTGCATGAAAAGAAACTCTCATTTGAGGCGTGAAATCTGTAATGAGCACCCACAAAGCGGTTGAGAAGGCACTGAATATTTTGATGGTCTTTACACCGCATAACCAGGAAATAGGAACGGTTGAGCTAAGTGAAAAGATGGGCCTTAATAAATCCACGGTCAGCAGGCTCCTGCATGTCCTGTCCAGAAAAGGATTTCTCCAGCAGAATCAGGAAACCAAAAAATTCCAATTAGGACCTTCGGCCATGACTCTTGGAGTGGCGATAAAGAAGTCCCTAGAAACGAATCTGGTTCATATCGCCAAACCCTATATAGATAGCCTTCGGGAAGAGCTTCAAGAGACGATCACACTGGAAGTTTTTTCCGGCACACATACAGTGTTGACCTACTTCGCAGAGGGGCCACACCGCATCAATCTTGCAGGTAACATCGGTGATATTCTTACGGTTCATGCGGCGGCAGGGGCAAAAGCGATTCTGGCCTTTTCATCACCAAGGGTCAGAGATAGGATTTTAAATAAAAAGCTGCCCCGCCTGACTCCGAACACCATCACAGATCCCGCTATGCTTCAAAGGCAATTTCAAAACATTCTCCGGCATGGTATCTCCTTTGATAAGGAGGAGCACGATATCGGGACAAATGCCATGGGCACACCGATATTTAATAACTCAGGAAAGCCCGTGGCAGCCCTTGTGGTAGCCGGTCCGTCGCAAAGAATCACGTTGGACATTGATTCCCACATGGCCGTTCGGTTAAAGGAAACTGCATTGAAAATTTCAAAACAACTTTATTACAAACCTCCTCGGCCCGAAAAACCATAACTGAGGACGAAAATAATCAGGAGAGATATATTTATGGGAAGGTCCATCGTATCCATAGTACATCTGTAGAATTACACGGAAATAGGTCCGAAACTAAGGCACAGGAGGCACTGTTTTTCGAGGTACACATGGAGAAGCTGAAAAAGGAAAGGTCTGAGGTGGAAAGGTGAAGACTTTTGCCCAAAGAGAGGGCGTAGCAGAATTTTAGATCCAGATTATGCAGTAGGTGTCTACTCTATAATCTGGGTTAAATACAATCAAAACCAAAATAAGGAGGAATATAAAATGGGGAAAACAAAACTATATGATTTAAGTCATCCATTTGGTGACAAGTGTCCTTTATGGCCCTATTTTGCCGATGTCAAAATTGAACGTATGCATTATCACGCCAAGTCCGGTGTGCTCTCCCAGGTCATTACGACTACCATGCACTGTACTACCCACGCCGATTCACCGGCCCATGTCTTTGAGGGTGGCATGTTTACAGATGAGATTCCCTTGGATAAGTACTATGGCACTGGCGTGGCAGTATCTATTCCCAAGGGAAAGTGGGAAAAGATTATGCCGGAGGATTTGGAGAATGCACGCCCCAAGATTGAAAAGGGTGACATCGTCATGATTAATACCGGATGGCACCACAAATACTCTGACAGCGTCGAGTACTTTTGCTACTCGCCCGGACTGTACAGAGAAGCTGGTGAGTGGTTCGTTGAGAAAGGCGTGAAATGTATTGGTGTCGACCAGCAGGCTTTGGATCACCCGATGGCTACCGCCATCGGTCCCCATGGGCCTGGTCCGTTACGGCCAGATATCTGTGAGGAATACAAGAAAGAGACAGGGCATGATGTGCTGGAAGACTTCCCGGAGTGGGAGCCCTGTCACAATCTGATACTGCGCAACGATATCATGGGCTATGAAAACGTAGGTGGTGATTTGGACAAGGTAACCGGTACGAGGTGTACCTTTGCCGGCTTCCCAATTCGGTGGACGAAAGGCGATGGGTCTATAGTAAGAATTGTAGCCATCGTGGATGAGGGAGATCAATAAATTGAATTTTTAATTGTAATGAAGGATAAAGATTATGAAAAAGATTGAATTAAAGGGTGTGAAAGCCTATGAGGCGCCAGGGCATTTTGGCATGACTGCAATGAAGCTGCACGGGAAAGATGAGTCGGGAGCCCAAAAGTTTTGGATGGGGCTTTCCCATTTTCTCCCTGGTGGTGGAGCAGAGTGGGCTTACGAGGATAACCCATTGGAAAAAATTTATTTCGTCTTAGAGGGTGAAATAACGGTTAAAACTAAGACCGAAGAATACGTACTTCGCAAGTGGGACTCACTTTTTATGGGACCCAATGAAGGCAGAGAGTTAATAAACAATACAAAGAAGCCGGCAAGTATGTTGGTTGTTATCAACTATCCTGGTTAACGTAATTCTTGCTTCAAAATCTCAAGGCCTCCGGATCAGGTCACTGATTACCGGGGAAGTTTACGCCTAGGCTTACATTTAGTTGGGAGATAAACGAAGGAGAGCTATATGTTCCGGGAGTGTCTTTGAAGTGGGAATAGAAACATCAGAAATATTTCATTGAAAGGATAAATAACAATGGGAAAAGTAATTATTACAGCGGCCCTCACAGGTAATATCCATGTTCCTTCCATGTCCCCTTATCTACCATTAACCCCCGATCAACTGATTGATGAGGCTGTGCGGTGTGAGGGGGCAGGAGCTGCGGTTGTTCATGTACACGCGAGGAATCCGGAAGATGGCAAACCGACTACCGATGTCACAATCTATAGAGAGATCTTGAGCGGTATCAAGTCAAAAACCAATCTGGTGGTAAGCCCGACTACCGGGGGCACCGCAACAATGACACCGGAGCAAAGGATTCGGGTGGTGAGGGAGCTGAAGCCTGAAATGGCTACCTTCAATGCGGGCTCGCTCAATTTTGCCCTGTATCCTGTGGTGAGTAAGGTTGAAGAGTTCAAATATCCCTGGGAAAAGGATTTCCTGGAATCAACTGAAAATTTCATCTTCCCGAACACCTTTACTTCCCTCAAGGTCTTTTGCCAGACCATGGAAGAAACTCACACAAAACCGGAACTCGAAGTCTATGACGTGGGGCAAATCACCAATCTCGCGCAGATCATCGCGGAAGGATTTTTAAAAAAGCCCCTCTATTTGCAGTTTGTGCTGGGAATCCTGGGGGGGATACCTGCGACCGTGGACAACCTCTTGTTTCTTACCAACACCGCCCGAAAGGTCCTCGGCGAATTTGAACTCTCTGTTTGTGCTGCCGGCAGGCATCAATTCCCTATGGGGTTGGTCAATATGATTCAAGGTGGACACATGAGAGTCGGATTAGAGGACAACCTCTATATCAGCAAAGGCCAACTGGCAAAAGGCAGCTACGAACAGGTTGAAAAGGCGATTCTCTTTGCCCACGAACTTGGGCTGGAAGTCGCTTCATCGGATGATGCCCGAGAAATACTTGGCCTAAAAGGATCGGACAAGGTTAATTTTTAATTGGTCATTCAAGATATTGCGACTGCATATTCCTCATATGTGGAGGTTTTGGATTATGCAGGTAACTGGTTAAAGCTTTTTTTTAAAACAGGGAGGAGCGAAAAATGGCAATCAAAAAAGGTATGGACCTGCTCAAGGATTTATTTGATGTCTCAGGGAAGGTAGCCCTCATCACGGGTGCCAGTGGTGGTTTTGGTCATGCCGCGGCCATGGCACTGGCAATGGCCGGTGTAAAGGTCATGGCTACTGGCCGCACCGAGGAAAAGCTTACGACCCTTGTGGGAGAAATAGAAAAAGCGGGGGATGTTGCGGGCTACTCTGCAGGATCGCCTATTGACCATGATGATGTCAAGCGGGTGGTAAAAGATACGGTTGATACATTCGGCGGGATAGACATATTGATCACCGCAGCCGGCGTAAACAAGCCTAATCCCATTGTTGAACAGCCCTTGGAAGAATGGGATATGATTATGGACGCCAATGTCAAAGGGACCTGGCTGTACTGCAAAGAGGTCGGGAAGGTAATGATCGAGCAAGGAAGGGGCGGTAAGGTGATCCTTTTGGGATCGGCGCGTGGCGAGCTGGGCATGGCAAACTATACCGGATACAGCCCGTCCAAAGGTGCGGTCCATCTTTTAGCGAAATCACTGGGATGCGAATGGGGTCAGTATGGTATTAATGTCAACGCTATCGCGCCCACTGTATTTCGGACGGCTTTAACACAATGGATGTTTGATGACCAGGCATTCTACAAGAATTTCCTCAGAAGAATACCCATCGGCCGATTGGGAGAGCCTGAAGATTTCCTTGGGACAGTTATCTATCTGTCTTCAAAGGCCTCCGACTTTTTGACTGGGGCCATTATTTGCGCAGATGGCGGTTACACCGCAGGGTAGGGGGGACACATGTCTAAAATAGAAAATATTGCAGTCATTGGTGCTGGGATGATGGGACATGGAATCGCACAGATCTTCGCTCTACAGGGATATTCGGTGGTTTTGATGGATGTAAAAGAAGAGCTGCTGTCCAAAGCCCTTGAGGGTGTTCGTTCCAACCTGACCCTGATGGCTGAAAAAGGTATAGGGCGGCAGGAGGATATTGATCCCGCCATTTCACGGATCAAAACTACCATAGACATGTCGGAGGCGACCAATGCAGTTCAATTTGTGGTCGAGGCCGTCTTTGAGAGCCTGGATTTGAAGCAGAAGATTCTTAAAGAACTCGATGCATCGTGCCCCCAGGATACTATTCTTGCCACAAACACGTCGGTGATCAGCATCACGGAAATCGCACATAAGACCCGGAACAGGGACCGCATTCTGGGGACCCACTTCTGGAATCCTCCCTACCTCATCCCTCTTGTGGAAGTGATCAGAGGAGAGGAAACGGCGGATTGGGCCATGGATAAAACCTATGATCTGCTCAAGGCCGTGGGAAAGCATCCGGTTCGAGTAAATAAGGATGTGCCCGGTTTTGTGGGCAACAGGCTTCAACATGCACTCTGGCGGGAGGCCATCTCTATTGTTGAACAAGGGATAGCGGATGCGTCAACCGTGGACGAATGCATCAAATATGGTTTCGGTCTGAGGTTGCCTGTGTTGGGTCCAATGGAAAATGCGGATATGGTGGGGACCGATCTAACGCTGGCAATTCATGACTATATATTGAAACATCTCGAGAGCTCCCCGCAACCTTCACCGCTCCTTAAGGAGAAGGTTGCGGGGAGAGAGCTCGGTTTTAAGACTGGCCGTGGGTTTCAAGAATGGTCACCCGAGGCAGCTGAGCGGGTTCGGCACAATCTTGTCGAGTATCTTCTGGAATGGACCAAGGGAAGGGCATCGTGAGCAAGGTCCCTTGGAAAGCATGCTAAGGAACAGGATAAAGCGAATCCTTCGGGAAGAAGTTTCATCAAGGGATGTCCCGGACATCCCTTATACACTCAATATGAAAGAAGTGGAACTGGCTGTTAAGAAGATAATCCATGGACAGGCGGTCCTGAACAGGGATGCATTAATAAATCCGGAATCGTTCGACTTTTATGCTGACCTCAAAGAGCTCCAAGAGGATTAGGAAGACCGTCTCTATGAGACCTAAGAAAAATGGTTGGAGGTGAAGATGAAATACGCTTTAGGCCGTCTCCTTCATAACGTTTTATTCCTTTTTTCCAAGACCTCTCGTCTGTCTTCTTTCGTGACAGTCATGGCCGATCAAGTTCTGACGTTTTTGTGTAGATCGCGAACCCTCTCCAGGTACTTAGGTTCACTAATCTTGTGGGGCATGGGCCTTCTGATCAGGGTTTCAGCAATGCTACATCCCGCTTTTAAGGAACGTCTCAAAGATAAAAACTTTACCGCTCAGATCAAAACCAGTGACCGTGCCTTGTCGAGGACCTACACCTTTGAAGACGGAAGGGTCATTTCTCGTCCAGGCATCCACCCCAAACCGGATGTGACCATTACCTACCGGAGTTCCGATTTGGTCGTCAAGTTGGCCGTCCCTTGGAGGGATCAACTGGAACAGATCAATGCCATGAAAAATTTTCAACTTGGCCTGGAAGGTCCTGATGAGTTAACCATGTGGTTCATGGAAACTCTGAGCCTTATGTTGTCGGCGGGCCTAGAATATGGAACGGCCGCTGGGAAAGGAGTTAAAAGGTATACGAGCAACACCAACGGCGGGCCGGTGTTTGTGTATGTGAAGGACGGCAAGATTATACGCATCACCCCCATTGAATTCGATGAGAGCGACGCGCAGCCCTGGACCATTGAGGCCAGGGGAATAAAGTTTACCCCTCCCCGGAGAACCACGGTCTCCCCCCATACTGTGGCCTGGAAATCCATGGTTTATTCACCGGACCGCCTACTCTATCCCATGAAACGGATCGATTTTGACCCTAACGGGGAGCGAAATTGCCAGAACAGGGGGATATCTGGATATGAACGGATCAGCTGGGATGAGGCAACGAATATCGTCGCCAATGAGATCAAGCGGGTTAAGAAGGATCATGGACCAGGTGCTATTTTGAATGGGAGCGGTTCTCACCATACCTGGGGGGTCCTCGGGTACTGGCTGAGCTGTAGGCCCAGGTTTTTTAACTCGATCGGGTATACGCCCGTTGTTCATAACCCGGACAGCTGGGAGGGGTGGTTCTGGGGGGCCATGCATCACTGGGGACACAGCATGCGTCTCGGTGCTCCAGAGTCCTACGGCACTGTCGAGGATTGTCTGAAGCATTGCGAAATGGTGGTATTCTGGTCCAGCGATCCGGAGGCAACAAGCGGGGTATACGGTGCATTTGAGGGAACGGTACGCCGTCAATGGCTGAAAAAGCTGGGTATCACAATGGTGCACATCGATCCATTCTACAATCACACAGCCGCTCTGCTCGGCGGCAAGTGGCTGCCCCCCAGGCCGGCAACGGGAAATGCCCTTGCCCTTGCCATTGCATATGTCTGGATCACCGAAGACCTCTACGACAAAGACTATGTGACGCAGCGGACCGTCGGGTTTGACAAATGGCAAGACTATATCCTGGGCAAGGAAGACGGCATACCGAAAACACCGGAGTGGCAGGAACAGGAGGCAGGTATTCCCGCAAAAGACGTTCGGGCCTTGGCCAGAGAATGGGGAACCAAAAGGACCTACTTGGCTGCCGGAGGGATAACCGGTTTTGGCAGTGCCTGCCGCTGTGCCACCGGAAATGAGTGGGCCCGGTCAATGGTCTGCCTAATGGCCATGCAGGGCCTGGGAAAACCGGGCGTCAATATGGGAGGCATGCAGCAGGGGACCCCGGTGGACACCAGTTTCTTCTTTCCCGGTTATGCGGAGGGGGGACTATCCGGCGACATAGAGGGTACGGCGATGGCCGTCAATATGTACCAGCGGATGCCTCAACTCGCTACAGTGAACACCGTTTACCAGCGGGTCCCACGGCTGCGTATTCCAGAAGCGATCCTGGACGGTAGTACCTGTGGCTATCCCACCGACTCCAAGACCATTGAAGGCCAGTTCTTGAAGTTTGATTATCCTGCCCCCGGAAATGCGCCAATCAAGATGTACTATAAATACGGGGGGTCTCATTTCGGCACCATGAGCGAGACAAACCGTTACGTTAAGGCCTACCGCTCCGACAACCTGGAGTTCGTAGTGAATCAGTCTATCTGGTTTGAAGGCGAGGCCAGGTTTGCCGATATCCTTTTGCCGGCCTGTACCAGCTTCGAGCGTTGGGATATCAGCGAATTCGCCAACTGCGGCGGCTATATACAGCACAGCTTCAACCAATGTAATCATCGGGTCATGGTTATGCAGCACAAATGTATCGAGCCCTTGGGGGAGTCCAAATCAGACTTCCAGATCTTCCTGGAGGTTGCCAAAAAGCTAGGGCTCGGTGCTCCCTTTTCCGAAGGGGTGACCGAATTAGACTGGTGTAAGCGGCTGTTCGACGCCACCGATCTTCCCAAAGTTATTTCCTGGAAGGCTTTCCTTAAGAAGGGCTACTACGTCGTTCCCCCTCCCAAGGAAGAACTCAGGGATCCCGTATCCTTTCGATGGTACGCAGAGAACCGGTCCAAGGACACTCCCGAGCTGGCACCGTTACCGGCTGATTACACCGAACAATACGGTAAGGGGCTCCAGACCCAATCCGGGAAGCTGGAGTTCGTCTGCTCCAGCCTGAAGCGGTTTGATCCGAATGATCCGGAACGACCCACCATGACCAAGTATATCCCCTCGTGGGAGGGTCACCATACTACCGAGCTCTATGAGAAGTATCCGCTCCAGTTGATATCTCCCCACCCCCGGTACAGTTTTCACACTATGAGCGATGCCAAAGACAGTGTTATTAACGATGTTAAAGACCACCGCATCTTGATCGACGGGTACTACTACTGGATCGTGCGGATCAACTCCAAAGACGCCCAAGCGCGGGCCATCAGGGAGAACGACCTGGTCAAGGTCTTCAACGACCGGGGGGCGGTTATCTGCGCTGCCCAGGTCACCGAACGGGTCCCCCCGGGAACGGTGCACTCGTATGAGTCTTCCGCACACTACGATCCAATCGGAGAACCCGGTCATTCCGCCGACCGTGGCGGATGCATCAACCAGTTGACCCCGAGCAGGATGATGATTAAACAATCCCACAGCATGGCAGCCAACTCCTGCCTTGTGGAGATCAGAACGTGGGAAGGAGAGGAAGGCATTGCATGAAAAAGTGGAACCTCATCATCGATATCGAGAAATGCGAGGACTGCAACAACTGCTTTCTGTCCTGCAAGGACGAACACGTGGACAATGCGTTTCAAGGCTACTCGGCCCCCCAGGTGAAACACGGCCACCGGTGGGTGAATATCATGCGCAAGGAGCGGGGCCAGTTCCCCCAGATCGATGTGGCCTATATGCCCGTCTTCTGCATGCACTGCGATAACGCCCCGTGTATCAAGGCAGCAAAGGATGGCGCCGTGTACAAGCGAGATGACGGGATCGTGATCATCGACCCGGTCAAAGCACAGGGCCAAAAGCACCTGGTGGATGCCTGCCCCTATGGTGCCATCTGGTGGAATGAAGAGCACAGCCTCCCCCAGAAATGCACCCTCTGTGCCCACCTGTTGGATCAGGGCTGGAAGGAGCCACGGTGTGTACAGGCCTGCCCCACCGGGGCGCTGCACATCGTCAGGGCCGAGGATGGGGAGATGCAGGAAATAGTTAAATCCGAAACCCTTGAAATCCTGCATCCAGAATACCACACCAAGCCCCGGGTCTTCTACAAGAACCTCTATCGCTATACCCACTACTTCATCGCCGGCAGCGTTGCGGTTGAAAAAGATGGCATCAGCGACTGTGCCCAGGGTGCGGTCGTGACCCTGATCAAGGACTCGGAGAAAAGACAGGCCATAACCGATACCTTTGGGGATTTTAAATTCGATGGTCTTCCAGAAAACAGCGGCACGTATCGTGTGGAGATTACTTATGAGGACCGAACGATGAAGACCCTTGAGGTGGGGGTAGACAAGAGCGTGAGCCTGGGCACGGTGTGGGTGTAAGGATCTCTAAATAGGAATTTCCAAATATCCTACACTTGGTGGGCTGGCAATGCAGGACATGCCGCCTCCTATCCTCTAACACAACGGACATGGTAGTGGTTAGTCTTATAATAACTAAGTACGTAGGCGCCGTCGAACATTACAATCCAGGCGTTTTTTGTATGTTCAGCAAAGGTTGTTGACGACCAGTAGGACAAGGTGTCCCAATTCCCACACAACACGAAGATTTTTAATTTATGCTTGATTAAGAAAATGGGATTAGAGGCATGGGCTAAAGAAAAGGCAAAAGCTGTTAAGGATACGTACTTTAAAGGAAAGTTTAAATTATAACAAAAAGGTGGTGGAATACCTGCCCTTGAAAGGCCGGGGACCAAAATATGCACACATTCCGAAAGACCCTATCTTTATATCAAAAAGATCATCTCAGTCTTTCTCAAGCTTCATTAGGTATGGCGCTCTATATTTGAATCATTTCAACCTCCTCGGAGAGCTTCTTAATATCACCACAGGCGATAAACTGTGTTGAACCGGTCTAAATACATGTGCAACCGCAACTGAGACACCTCTGTGCCTCTTGAACAGCCATTTCTTCCGTAAACCACTGCTGGACTTCATCGAAGTTCTTAGCTCGCTCCTCGGCCTGCCCATCCATATTAGGAATTCGAAGTGAAGAAGTATATCTCTGTTAGCAGTGTAATGGGAAGGATGAAATTGAAATAGTGAGTAGCCGAAAAATAAGAAAAAATGTTAGAAAAATGGCAACGGAAATTCATAAGAGCCAAGAGCAGAATTGATTTATATTGAAAGCTCTCGATATCTCAACTCCTAAACTTGTCATCGGGCTTCAAAAACTTCAAAAACCATCCCCTGAAGTGTAGGTACATGCCGATTTTCCACAAATCGGGAAAAAGTCTGACAGGAACCGCTTTCCTTTATTCCGTTAACTTATAGATCCCAAACCGGGGTCATCGGTTTTAGAAAGCCTGTGTGAAAGCCACTGTAAAAAATAACATTGACGAGACTTAGTGAGTATGGTGATATATAAATCAAGGAGCTCAAAAACATTTGTAGGGCGGTGACATGGCTGCGTATCTTGAATCAGGCATAGGAAAGGCGACTACTGGAAGCAGTATTGAGATGGGTCGCTCTGCAGCAAGAGAAGCCCTTTCACAGCTTAAAAAATTCAAGCCGGTCTTGGCCCTTGTATTTGTTTGCTCTGAGCTGGATATAGGTGCCGTCAATCAGGGTGTGGTGCAAATCATCGGAGACTGCCCGGTTATTGGTACAAGCACGGCTGGAGAAATTGCCAACGGGCTTGTTAAGCGCGGAGTCGTAGTGAACGTTATCGCCTCCCCTCACCTTAGGGTGCGCGTAGGGATGGGCAGGAAGGTCAGCAAGGATTTCGGGAAAGCCGTCCACCAAGCCCTGAGCGGGGCAGGAATATCAGAATATTTCAATTCAGAGCATGCACTACACCAGACCCTACATATGTCCGCAGCAGGATCACCCGGCGTCTCCCCGGTCCTTTTGATTGTTTTCTCACCGGGAAAAAGCAAGACATCTCCCACCTTAAGCCATGATATTCATACGCTGCTACGAACCTCATCAGCAAATAGAATTCCCATTTTCGGCGGAAGCTCAGGAGACTACTTTCAGTACGCCATAAACTATCAAATTGTTAACAACACGGTCTCTGAAGATTCCATTGCCATGGCTTTTTTAGAGTCGGAGATTCTCTTCGGCCTGGGCATGGCGCACGGTTTTTCTCCCACCACAAAACGGGCGTTAGTCACAAAGGCCTCAGGACATATTGTCCAAGAACTTGACGGGCGTCCCGCCGCTGAGGTGTGCGCTGAGATTTTAGATGTCCCATTTGAAAAAATTACTACTGGAGCCGTTCCACTCAATCGATTTCCTTTTGGTGCCACCGATGTATATGGAAATTCTCTTTTGCATGTTCCGGAGCAGGTGTTGGAAGACGGATCAATTCAATTCGGGCCCATCATGAAGAATAATCAGGTGATCACCTTGATGCAGGGGGCCAAAGAGGAAATTGAAAGGGCAGGTTTAGCCGCTTATGAGAAGGCTGTCCGACAAGGTGGCTTAAATAAACCTTCTCTGGCCCTTATGTTTTGCTGCGCACTCCGACTCAGGGGTGAAAAGGAACACAAGGGAATAAAACTCATTCAAGATAAAGCTGGTATTCCGATTTGTGGATTTTACACATTTGGGGAAAAGGGCCTCTCAGACGACGGTCTTCCTGTGTATGCCAACCAGTCGGTTTCCGTGCTGGTCTTCTCGGATGAACTCAATCCGATTGCTTCACTCATTCATAAGAGCAAGAGTATTTATCAAGAATTTAGTTCTCGATTGAACCAAAAAGTATCTCAGATCAAGTCCATAAGCAGGATCAATCAAATTATTCAGGATGGTACCGATGTGAGTCGGCTACTCACCGCTCTAACAAATGAACTTTCCGCTCTTTTTCCCTGGGCCCATGGCGCATTTTACCTGCCAACCGATACGTCACAAACTTTAACTTTGGCAAGTGCTTCGGATTTCGAGCAATTTCCCGAGCGGATCAAGGTTAACGAGGAGAGATCCGGTTATATGTTGATCAGGTTGGATAGTCACGGAAAGCGCTTTGGGCTGCTGGTCCTCAGAGGGAAGGATGGCACATCTGCTCCGGAAGAAGAAGATGTGGTTTTGGCCGAGACCATCGGAAAGCTCACCGCGAGCGGTCTTTACAGAATAGAACTGGATGGCAGGTTGGATGTGAAGTTACAGCAGCTCGAGATCCTGAATCAAATTGGAACTGAATTATCAAAGGCCATAAGTACAAGTTCACAATCGCAGGGTATTGTGAGACACATGAGGCGGATTCTGAAGCTTTCATTCGCGAGCCTCTGGCTCGTTGACCGAACCAGTCACCTCCTGGTCAAGGAGACAATGGACGAGGATCCTCGCATCGAAATCGGCAAGGTTGAAAAAGAAAACGATGAGAGAATAGCAAGGTGGCAAATTGAGCATCAACAACCGTTTTTTTTCACGAAAGCAACAAAGGATCAATGGCCGACCAATTTGGTTCCCCCCTTTCATTTCAGTTTTGTTTCCCTCCCCGTGATGTCCAAGGGTCAGATGCAGGGAATCCTCAATCTATATTCCACTCAACACTACAGATGGTCCGTACAGCATGATCCTGTTTTTGAGAACATGGAATTCCTGCAAAGCTTGTCGAACCAAATCGCCGTTTTCCTCGAGAACCGATCACTTCACAAGCATGCCATCTTTTACAGAGAAATGCACCATCGTGTGAAAAATAACCTTCAAAATATTGCAAGCCTCCTCCGTATGCAGCTGCGCCGACTGGATCGCGTGTCGGCAGAGCAGGCACTAAGCGACAGTATCTCCCGTATCATGAGTATCGCCCTTGTCCATGAAACCCTGTCGCAAGGTGAAATAGGAATGGTGGATCTTGGGCGATTGGTTGGGAGCATCAGCAAACTCCCTGAATCGGATTCTCTTGAAAGACCAGTGATCACTCTCGATGTCTCCGGATCTCTCGTTTTCATCCCTTCCAGGGAGGCGACCTCGCTCGCAATGGTGATCAATGAACTCGTACAGAACGCTGTTCAGCACGGCTTTAGAGAAAAGGGAAAGGGAAAAATATCAATCAAGATTAAGAAAATGGATGGCAAGGTATCAGTCATTATTCAGGATGACGGGCCGGGTTTGCCGAAGGACTTTACTCCGGAGAGGGGCGGCAATCTGGGGCTGACCATCGTTCGTACCCTTGTGAAGGATGAACTCAAAGGTCAATTTGAAATTGACAGTTCGAAAGGCACTCATGCAACGTTAACATTTCCTTATCCACAGGGCTATTACCAGATAGAGTGAAGGGTATGCTATGAGTTTCAGGATTCTTATTGCCGATGATGAACCCCTGATACGGGTTGACCTGAGAGAATTGCTTGAAGAACTGGCCTATGAGGTGGTCGCAGAGGCCGGAGATGGTCATGAGGCCCTCAACCTGGTAGATCAGGTCAATCCTGACCTGGTTATACTGGATATCAAGATGCCGAAAATGGATGGCATTAGAGTTGCCAGAAAAATATCGGAACAATTCCCGGTGATTATCCTTACCGCCTATACGGAGCGTCATCTGATTGAAAAGGCTCGGGATGCCGGGGTGATGGCTTATCTTTCAAAACCCTTTCGCGAGGGCGACCTTTCACCTGCCATCGAACTGGCGGTGAACCATTTCCTCAGAACCTCTGCACTCACAGACCATGTCACACGGCTAAAGGAACAATTGGAGGCTCGGAAAGTTATTGATCAGGCCAAGGGGTTGCTCATGAGCAAGGAAGGGTTTAATGAGGCCCAGGCCTACCGTCATTTACAGAAGATCAGCATGGACAAAAATAAATCCATGAAAGAGGTCGCCGAGGCGATAATTCTAATGCTTGGATAATTTCAAGGAGCGATCCAGATACGGTTTTTGAATACACAATTTTTTGCTTGACATCACTCAAGAAATAGGTAAAGAGGAGTATTAAATTCTGCAGGAGGTAATGAAGCCTCCTTTCCCTGAAGATGGGGAAAGGGGGTTTTTTATTTCTCTGGTCTATTTGTTTGCTAAATCGGCCTTTTAGACTCTGGGAACGCTTGCGGCTATCTCATTCTGTAACTCCTCTTAATAGCTCACAATTAAGAAAGGCCGTCTACATAGCAGCGGTAGGCAATACAGTTATCTTGACTATCTCGTTGGAAATACCGGTGATCACACTCAACTGGCTTATGATGAAGCGAGTCCGGGGGTGTTTCCCTTCAACGGCACATATTAGAAAGGAGGTGAATAGAGGCAAATCAAAAATCAGCCATTATCTAGTTTGAGAAATACTCAGAAAGGAGGAACTACAATGCCAAGAGAATACAAGATGTACATTAACGGTGAGTGGGTTAACGCACTCGACGGCGAAGCCTACGACGATCTCAACCCTTACACAGGTGAGGTTTTTGCACGAGCTCCTGCGGGAAAACGGGCCGATGCCAAGCGTGCTGTTGAAGCGGCAGCAGCTGCGCTTCCCGGGTGGTCACATACGCTCCCGGCCGAGCGCCAGGCCTTGTTCTTAAAGGCTGCCGACATACTCGCAAAAAAACAGAAGGAGATTGTGCCGATCCTTGCCGAGGAAACTGGCTGTACCTTTGGCTTTGCCATGTTCCAGACCCACTTCACCCCTGGTCTGCTGCGCGAAGCTGCAGCACAGGCACACCAAGCTACTGGTGAAATCATCCCCGCCGATCTGCCGGGCGCATTCTATATGGCGATACGACAGCCCGTCGGGGTTGTGGCCGGTATCGCACCGTGGAATGCACCACTGATCCTCTCGCTACGCTCGATCTGCATGCCAATTGCTTATGGAAATACGGCGATTCTCAAGCCCTCCACCGAATCGGCCGCAGCAGGCGGTGTGGTGCTTGCGGAGGTCTTTCACGAAGCCGGTTTTCCCAAAGGTGTGTTGAATCTCGTCACCAACGGACCGGGAGGAAGCGGTGAGATTGGAGACGAATTCATCGAAAACCCGAAGGTGCGCCGTATTAACTTGACCGGTTCGGCCGCAGTGGGCCGTCAGTTGGCGGAAAAGGCAGGCCGGTACCTGAAGCGGGTGGCCCTGGAACTGGGCGGGCAGAATCCCATGATCATCCTCCGCGATGCAGACATTGATAACGCCGTGAACGCCGCAGCATTCGGCTCATTTCTCCATCAGGGGCAAATCTGTATGTCCACCCGCCGGCTCATCGTGGAAAAGCCCATCGCTAAGGAATTTACCGAAAAATTTGTCAGCAAGGTTTCAACATTCAAGGTCGGCAGTCCCAAGGAACCGGACACGATCATCGGCCCCCTCATCAACACGCAGCAATTCAACCAGGTCAAGGAAAGCGTGGATGACGCGGTCCGCGATGGCGCCAAGATCCTGTGCGGCGGTACATCCGAGGGGCTCTGCTACTACCCCACGGTGCTGACCAACGTGAAGTCCGGAACCCCGTTTTCGTGTGAGGAGACCTTCGGCCCGGTGGTCTCGGTGATTGAGGTGAAAGACGAAGACGAGGCCGTGGCCATAGCAAACGATACGAACTACGGGCTTTCGGCGGCTGTGGTTACCGGCGATTTCGCCAAGGGTCTCGCCCTTGCCGAGCGTATTGAATCTGGGATGGTTCACATAAATGATCAGACTGTTTCTGATGAGCCACAGGTGCCCTTTGGCGGCGTGAAGGATAGTGGTTGGGGTCGGTTCGGCGGCCGCGCCGGGTTGGAGGAATTCACTGAACTGCGCTGGATCAGCATGCAGTTCACCCCACGACATTATCCATTCTAACATAAAACCAAGAAAGGAGGTCTTATCATGGCAAAACAATTCGTTCTTTATAACCTGAAAGATGATAAAAAAGAGGAGGACTTTGTAAAATGGCTCAATGAGTTCAAGGGCCCATTTGTAACCGGATTGTCTGCAGTCAAGCGTTATACCCTTACAACGGTTAAGAGGGCTGTGCAGGCAAAAGGGGGGCCTCCCGGACCTGTGGAATCCCCGTATAAACTGGTTGCAGTTGTTGAATTAACCAGCCTGGAAGATTATGCAAAAGACACGGAGACCCAGCCTTATAAAGAGGAGTTTATGCCACAATTTGCCAGCTGGGTAAAAGATTTTCTGATCCTCCAAGCAGACGAGTTTTACGACAAGGAAAGCGACTAAACACCTTTTATACAAGCGAACTCAAGAAAGTGCTTATCCACAAATTTGATAAAAGAATGGGGAGGAGGCAACTATGAATTTAGAGCATCTATTAAGCAAAGAAGAGATTCAAATTCGGGATTCAATAAGGGAATTCACCAAAAAAGAGATTATACCCAGGACTAAGGAATTGGAAGCAGACTACGGTCTTGTCGAGGAAGTTCATCAAAAGCTTGTTGACATGAAGGTTCAATCCGATGGGTATCCTAGTGAGTATGGCGGGGGAGATGGCTCCAATACGGCCTTCGCCATTATCGCTGAAGAGTTAGCCAAAGGCGATGCTGGGATAGCCTTAACCGTAGGGATCAATATGGGCATTATTCTTAAGCCGGCAATGCTGGTCAAAAACAAGGCGGTCATGGATAAATTCATTCCGGCCTTCTGCAGTGGCAAGTTAACCTATGCCTGCATTTCTATGACCGATGAAGCTGGCGGTGCGGATTCCGAGAATCCCTGCCTTGCGGGTTCCGGGATTACGGCCACCGCAACGCTCGAAGGCGATGAATATGTCATAAACGGGAGCAAGGCATGGCCGACTCACGCCGGGATTGCGGAATGCTATCTGACCGTGTGCACCACTGATCCTAATGCGGGAGATGAAGGCGTTGCCCTAATTTATGTTCCCAAGGATACACCGGGGCTCACCTTTGGCGAGCCGGAAAAGAAGATGTTATGTAAGACATCGATAAATGGTGCGGTGTATTATGATAATGTGCGGGTGCCCAAGGAATTTCGGGTTGCCGGACCCGGCATGGATGCCAATATTTACCATTTCTTTGAAGGGGGAACCGGGTGGCATTCATCAGCGATTGCCCTGGGAATTGCCGAGCGTGCCTTTGAGATAGTGCTGGATTACACGGGGACCCGTATGGGCGGATTCAAGCCGGTACGGCAGCACAGCATGGTGGCCGGGATACTTGCCGATATGGCTATTGCCCTAGATATGATGAGGGCCAGCGTCTACAACCTGAGTTACATGCTTGACCATCTAGATATATATGGTCCGCCGTGGTCGCCGCAGTTCATATCCAAGGCAGCGGCCACCAGGACCTTTGCCGGAGACAAGGCAGTGGAAATTGTGAATAAAGGCGCCGAGCTGCTTGGCTCAATGGCGATCTCAGAGGACTTTCCATTTGAGAAGTGCCTGAGGGATGCCAAGATAACCCAACTCTGGCTTGGCGGGCAGCAGATCTGTCGCTATCGCGTAATAAGAGGTTATTATGATTTAAAGAACTGGGCCTAGCCATTCCTTTGACCACTTAGACTGAGCGATCTGTACTATACATATCTGGAAATAACCGCGCAGGCTCAAGTCCTACGATTAATAAGTTCGATGTCGAACTTATTTACTCAGGACTTAGTGCTGAGTGAGCAGCATTTCTGAAACAATTCGTCAAAATACGTCACCGTATTTGCGAATCGAAGTACTCAAGCAATTCATAAACCCGTACAGACCCAGGCTGTGGTTGGGACGGCGCTGCATTTGGCATGCTCATGGGCCGCCGATGCGGTGGAGGGAAGGATATGTCCTGTGGACAGAGGACTCATGAAATATTAATAGGAGGGACATTCAATGGCAGACAATTTAGAAAAGCTAGTAGAAACACAGCTTATCATTAATGGAGAGTGGAGGCCCTCGCTAAGCGGGCAAAAGTATGAGGTACGAAATCCGGCGAATCCTGAAGAGATCGTCGGCTTTGCAGCCAGGGCCAATGCCGATGACGTTAACCTCGCTGTAGAGGCGGCGCACAAGGCGTTTCCTGAATGGTCTTCCCTTTCTTACCACGAGCGCGCGGAATACCTGAGGAGAGTGGACAAAGAGCTGGTGGCGGATAAGGAGGATCTGCAATTTCGCACTCGTCTTTTCACTCGGGAACACGGGAAAATCTTGAAGGAGTCTGGGATGGAAATGAGCCGCCTGGGAGACCGGTTCCTTCTCTGTGCAGGTTACGCAGAGAGGTTATCGCAAGATGAAGAGCTCCAGGGGCCTCCATTTGATACGATTATCACTAGACAAGCGCGTGGCGTTGCCTTGTTAATAGTGCCTTGGAATTGGCCGTTATCCATTCTGGGGGCGAAGCTGCCCCAGGCGCTAATCACAGGCAATACGGTGGTTATTAAGACGGCCTACGAGTCACCCTTAGCCCCCGCGCTTACCATCAAGAAAATGGTTGAGGTGCTGCCGCCGGGTGTGATAAACTTGGTGACAGGGCCTTCCTCTGAAATAGGCGATGCTCTGCTCACACACCCCCTGGCCCGAAAGATAAATTTCACGGGCGGCATCGAATCAGGTCGCCATATTATGGCCATGGCCGCCAAAACCCTTAAACCGGTCACGCTTGAATTGGGGGGCAATGACCCCGCCATCATCCTGGAAGATGCCGATCTTTCCCAGGAATCGCTGCAACGTATGGCTATGGGGACATTCCTGACCGCCGGCCAGGTCTGCATGGCCCTCAAGCGTATTTACGTGCATACATCCCGTAATAAGGAACTGGTTGAGGGTTTCACCGGTATCGTATCCAAACACCTGGTCGGAAATGGTCTGAATCCGGATGTTACCATGGGGCCATTAAACAATGAGGATCAGCTTCGCTTTGTGCAGGGACTTGTGGCAGATGCCCGCCAGAAAGGTGCAACCGTCAATGAGGTGGGACAAATCGAGGACAAGGAATTATTCAAGCGGGGTTACTTTCATCGTCCCACCATTATTACCGATGTGGACCCTGAGACGGAGGTAGTCAAAAAGGAACAGTTCGGCCCAGTGGTTCCAATCATACCCTTCGAGCGGATAGAGGATGCCATCCGCATGGCCAATGATACCGAGTACGGGCTCTGTTCCTCCGTATGGACGACCGATAAAGAGAGGGCTCTGCAGATCGCACGCCAGCTGGAGGCAGGTTACACCTACCTTAACGCGCATGGCCCCATGGCCCAGGACAGCCGGGCCCCGTTTGGCGGCTTTAAAGAAAGCGGCATTGGGAGAGCTTTGGGATTCGAGGGTGTACTTGAGTTTCTGGAATATCACAGTATTTCCTCGGCACCAGGATGGTTATTCTAATTGAGGAAAGAGGATGTGAAGAAACCGGCCTTGGCCGTGAGATCGGACGGCATTCCATGGAAGAAATAAGCGAACTCAGGTGGGTGACTATACAGCAAGGGAAAAGGCATTTTCCCTAACAAATTATCCAATTCATTTTCACAGGCGGATCTTTCTTGCTGAGGAGGGGTGTTTGAGACAAGAAAGGGGGTGATGTCCATATGTTTCATGCGAAGTCCTCTCTTCATTAGTATCTCTTTTTTTAGGTACACTCTGAGGGAAACTGACTATCACTGGTGGGAGGACTCAGAGGAGGAGATGGTTAGTTCAATAGGCAACAAACCAGTATAAGGAGAAAAAAAATGAACGATATAGCAAAATATTCTAAATTAGCAGTTTGCATAATGTTATTCGCCTTGTTTATAGCTTTTCCTTGTAATGCACATTCTAAAGATAAAATACTTATCGGTACCGCGATCGCTCTCTCCGGCCCGTTTTCTGGTGGTGCCGGAATGACACAGGTTCCGAACTTTGACATGTGGGTTGAAGAAGTCAATGCCAGAGGCGGAATAAAGGTGAAGGAATATGGCAAACGCCTACCCATAGAGTATATTAAATATGACACGAAAAGTGATATCGGCACTGCAGTGAAACTGGTGCAAAAATTGATTCTGGAGGACAAAGTTGACTTTCTGCTACCCCCCTGGGGTACTGGAACGTGCCTTGCCGTTGCCCCCATATTTAACAAGTACAAGTATCCGCTAATTGGGCCCACGGTTACCTCAGAAAAGCTCAGGGAAAAAGCTCATGCCTTTCCTTACCTCTTTATAATGTTGCAGATGCCTCGTGCGCAGGGGGCCGCCATTGTTGAGCTTTTTAAGGAACTCGGGATTAAGCGAGTGGCCCTAATACACACCGCCGCCGCGTATGGCATAGAGCATACCAATGTGATAAAACCGGCACTGGGGGTAGCCGGAATTAATGTTGATATACTTAAGAGCTTTCCAATCGGTACTCCGGACTTGACCCCGTTACTGAAAAAAATTAAAGCTGCCAGGGTGGATGCTTTGCTTGGATTTACTTATCCGCCGGATACCTTTCTTATTACGCAACAGGCGAAGATTGTTGGCTTAAACCCAAAGGTCTTTTACCTCAGTGTTGGTGTAGCTTTCCCATCGTACAAAGGCAAGTTTGGGGCGGCTATGGTGGAGGGGGTTATGGGTCCCGGCGTCTGGAACCCTAACGTTCCCCATCCTGGAGCCAGAGAATACTTTGCTAGGCACGTCAAACGTTGGAAAAAAGAGCCGGATCGCTGGGCAAGCGCATTTGCCTATGCCGGGCTTCAAACTCTGGAGCAAGCTATCGAGACAGCTGGCACCCTTGACCGGGAGAAAATAAGGGACGTATTAGCTACCGGGACGTTTCCTACGGTGGTAGGTCCGGTGAAATTTGATGGCATGTTTAATGTACAGTCGCCCGGTGAGGTGGGCCAGTGGCAAAATGGGGAGTTTGAAGTGGTAGCGGCAAAAGAGAAGCGCACCGCAAAACCAATAGTTCCAAAGCCCCCGTGGCCGTAATCCACCTTTTTTAGGCTTAACAGCGTGGTGCCGCAATGAAAAGCCGCCACTTGAAGAGTGTACGGTAATATTCTCGAGCAGGCTGTCTTGAAAAGTGTAAAATAGCTGTTTTTTGAGGGTGGTTATTCTTCTCCCAAAGCTAAATTGGGCTTTTTTTAGGCAGCCTGCAATGTGTAAATAGCTAAGAACAATAAGATATCACTATGATTGTGACACTCCTTGATATAACAATTGGCGGTTTGCTAACGGGAGGAATCTATGCTCTGACAGCTGTGGGGCTTAACCTTCAGTATGGTGTTGCCCGGGTACTGAACATAGCTCATGGTGAATTTATTATGCTCGGGGCCTTCGCCACGTATTCACTGTATACGCTCTTTGGAATTAATCCTCTGGTTTCTCTCGCCATTGGGGGCCCTATTGTGTTCATAATGGGTTTTCTGATTCACAACACTTTGTTTCAATACCTTAGGAGCTCATCAGAATCAATGGGGGCATTCGAAGGTCGTTCCCTCTTAGCCTCCTTTGGTCTCCTATTTATCATCCAAAATGTAGCTCTATTATCGTGGGGTCCTGAGATAAAGGGCTACACTTACTTAGCTGAACCCGTCAATATACTTGGAACAATATTTGCGGCAAACCGGTTGGTCGCCCTTTTGTTTGCTGTAGCCATAGGTTTAGCCTTCTATCTCTTTCTGGTGCGTACGCGCCTAGGAAAGGCCATAAGGGCAGCCGCTCAGGATCCGGAGACAGCTCAACTCATGGGAATAAACATTCATCGGGGGTTTAGCCGGCTCACTTATCAGCATGATGTTCGAAATCACACCACATATGGGTCTCCCCTATACTGTAATTGCCCTTATTGTGGTGGTTTTAGGGGGATTGGGCAGTATCCCCGGCAGTTTCATCGGGGGTTTGATCCTGGGGCTTATTGGCAGCATAGTGACCTATATAGATCCAGGGTTATCATTGGTTGCTTATTACATGATCTTCATCCTCTTACTCTTGGTAAAGCCAACAGGTATTTTAGGGAAATAGAAAAATGCATAGTTTCCGAGTTACCTCTAATAAAAAGGCTCTCTTCCTAGCGTTACTTATAGTCATTCTGATTTTCGCTGCAACGATGCCCCTCTATATCCAACCGTATATTATCATTTCCCTAACCAGCATCTTCATGTACATCGTCCTTACAGTAAGCTGGGCTATTTTTTCCGCTCCTACCCGGTATATCTCGCTTGCCTCTGCCTCATTTTTTGGCACCGGAATATACGTCTGGGCTATACTGGGGAGTGCTCTACCCTTGCCTATCGTTGTCGGCATTGGTGGTCTGGTGAGTTCCTTGCTTGCCCTCCTCACCGGCCTTTTAACCCTACGGCTAAGGGGTTTGTATTTTATAATATTCACCTTCGGGTTCAGTGAGTTCGTTAGGCACTCTTCCCAATGGTGGGAGATTAATATATCGGGCACGGAAGGCAGGTGGGTTGTTGGGGTAGATCATACGATTATTTATTACGCTATGCTCATCCTTGCTTTTTTGACTCTGATTACCGCCTATGCCATTAGGCGCTCCAGATTTGGGCTAGCTTTGCAAAGCATTGGACAGTTCGAGGAAGCCGCCGCTCATGCAGGCATAAATGTAACCGCAATGAAAATCATGACCTTTGCCATCAGTGCTTTCTTCATGGGTGCGGCCGGGGCAATCATGGCAACACGGTGGTCATATATTGACCCATCGATTGCTTTCAGCCCACTCATTTCTTTTATGCCGGTATTGATGGCTATCTTTGGCGGCATTGGGCAGCTTTATGGTCATATCTTAGGTGCCGGTGTTCTGACCATTCTGGCAGAAGTCTTATTGACCGAGTTCCCCTATTACTACATGCTCCTCTTCGGTCTTATACTCCTTGCCGTTATCTTATTCTTACCCCATGGGTTGGTGGGATTGATGGAGAAATGGTGGAAAGGGGGTTTGGCGGGCAAACATGCGAATACTTGATGGAGAAGGAGTGAGGAAAAACTTCGGGGGCCTAGCCGCGGTAGCCGGCGTTGACTTCTGCATAAACCAAGGGGAAATTGTTGGGCTGATTGGTCCAAATGGCGCCGGTAAAACAACCATCTTCAACTTGATTTCCGGCGCTCTTAATCCCTCATCAGGTCAAATAAGGTTTAATGGAGAAAGCATTACAGGCTTAAAGCCTTACCAAATCTGTAAGAGAGGCGTGGCAAGGACTTTTCAGTCAGCGAAACTCTTCGCTGATATGACGGTTATTAATAACGTATTGGTATGGTCACTTTTCGGGAAGTCGGCCAGAACGCCTGTTGCCGATGCCGAGATGGAAGCAAGGGAAGCGTTAGCGTTTGTAGGTTTATCCGAAAAGGAAGAGCTTCCGGCCAAAGATTTAGGAATCGCTGCTCAAAAACGTCTTGAAATAGCTCGGGCGTTGGCCACAAAGCCACAGGTGATACTGCTTGATGAAGTGATGGCAGGATTAAATCCTACCGAGGTAACCCAAGCCATAGAACTGATTAAGCAGATATGGAACAAAGGGATTTCAGTTTTTATGATCGAACATGTGATGAAGGCAGTTATGGGCATGGCTGACCGAGTTATTGTGCTCCATCACGGCGAGAAGCTTGCTGAAGGAACACCTGAGGCGATAGCGAAAAACAGGAAAGTTGTGGAAGTCTACCTGGGGGAGTAGTTTTGTGCTTCAAGTTAGTAATATAAATAGCTTCTATAGAAAAATTCAGGCCTTATGGGGTGTCTCTTTAAGAATCGATGAGAAAGAATTAGTCGCTTTAATAGGTGCCAACGGGGCCGGTAAAACTACGCTACTGAAAACAATATCCGGTCTCCTGCATCCGGCTTCAGGTAGTGTACAGTTCCTTGACATGAGAATAGACCAAATGCCGGCGCACTCCATTGTTGAGCTGGGTGTTTCTCATGTATCTGAAGGAAGAAGGCTTTTCCAAGATATGACAGTACGTGAAAACTTGGATATGGGTGCATATACTCACAAAGCTTGGAACAAAAAGGAAGAAACGCTGGAGAGGGTTCATCAAATTTTCCCTATACTAAAAGTAAGATCAAGGCAATTGGCGAGAACATTGAGTGGTGGTGAACAGCAAATGTTAGCTATGGGTCGAGGTTTAATGTCAAGACCAAGACTGTGCATGTTTGATGAGCTGTCATACGGCCTGGCACCTATATTAGCAAAAGAAGTTTTCAAGATTGTAAAGACACTGCGGGAGCAGGACATTGCCATTTTATTGGTCGAACAAAATGTTAGACATGCCCTAGAGATAGCTGATCGGGCATACGTGCTGGAAAACGGGCGGATTGTCTTGGAGGGAGAAAGCAGAGGGCTTTCAGAAAACGAACTGATAAAACAAGCATACTTGGGTCTCTAAGAAAATGTTAGGTTTTGGGCTAATTGGTACGGACGGGAAAGCGGCCGCGAAGCGGTTGTGTACATCTAATGGTGATCAAATGAAAGTTGGACTTCACAGGAGGTGAAAAAAATGGCTAGCGAAATCAAGCATTCTATCTGTTTTCGGTGTAAACCTCGATGTCGTCTAGAGCTCGAGGTAGAAAACAATCAGATTATCAATGTCAGCACATCGCCAATTAAGAAATGTCCCCGCAAATGGGCTCCTGATTTGGAACGCTTTTACCAT
>JAFDKF010000296.1 GCA_019307135.1 Deltaproteobacteria bacterium | reverse complement strand
CCCTTGCTTTCTGCTTCGGAGGCCAGTATCTCTAACAACACAGGCTTTTGATCGCGCCTTTTTCCGATCCTCAGGGCCATATCTTTATCCGCGCACAGGACTTGATACCTTCCCTCGCTTGATTTCAATCCTTTTTCCATCACAACTGGATGGGCTTTTCTTCTTATAGGCGCAAAAAGGGTCTTGGGCACGGGTTGTGGAGCATCCTCAAGATTCATCTGCCATCGTATGTCAAACACCCTGATCCGTTTATCATCGGCCTGGAACAGGCCCCTGTCCTTGCCCAGGAGTACTTCATTAATATGGGACTTTCGAACATAATGCCAGCCCGCTTCTTCATGAATAGCCTGGAGAAGTTCTTTGTAAGTCACGTAACCGTCAGTATCCGGAGCGTTGTAAGTCACGTAACCGTCAGTATCCGGAGCGAGCCCGAATTCATCCGGCCTGTGGCCAAGTATATAGACCAAGAACCGGCTCAGATCATCTACCTTGAACTGATGATGGCGTCTGACCAAGTTGGAGCTTCCTCAATATTTCTGGATTGAATAAGGCACTGCTCGTTGCTTTCGTAGGGGCGGGGTTTATCCCCGCCCGAAAAACACAATTTGATAGCCGATGCGGGCGGGCGTAAAGCCCGCCCCTATATTCCAGGTTTTCTGGAATCATTCATGATGCGTAACAATTCATGACGCTATGTATAAATGCCTACAACTCTACACTTTCCAGTTGCTGTATCACAAAATCACGGATGTCTTTCGGTTCTGGTAATGATGCTTCCGTCTGATCTTTAGACAATATGGGAATGAGTAGCTCTTTAAAATCGTCCCCGCACTGGCAGGGTTCCGGCTTCTGACCGGCGGGCATGACCCTTGTATCAAAACAGCCCTTGCAGCAGAACACACTCTTGGACCCCGATCTTTTTCCCCTTTTTGCGATCGGTTTTCCATCTATCTCGATAATGTCCATCGAGAAGTCGATAACAGGGGCATTGCTGATGGCCGTGCCCACACCATAGGCATCGGCGAACTTGTTGTAGTTCAGGATTTGATATTCGTCCAGTCCGCCGCTTAAAAAGAGCCTTACGTTATTGTAGCCCCTGAGATCCAGTTCCCAGCGCACCTCCTCCATGATCCTGTTAAAATCACCTCTCCGTGAATCGGGTGTGTCCAGGCGAACCGCAAAAAGATCCTGGCCTAAGGCCTTTGCAACGTTCAGGGTTTCTATCTTTTCATCATTAAAGGTGTCAATGAGGCATACCCGCTTTACATGCGGTTCTATGATTTCGTGGAAGGCCTTTGAGGCCTCAACCGTATCACCCATGATGAGTATGAGTGCATGGGGCATAGTGCCGGTCGGTTCTATTTTAACAAGATTGGCTCCCAGACCTACGGCTACTCCATCACAACCACCGATGTAAGCATTCCTTTCCACTAAAGGCGCAATGGCGGGGTGCATACGGCGGGCACCGAAGCTGATCACCTGGCGCCTTCCGGCTGCCTTCCGACACCTGGCCGCCATGGTGGCTATGCCGGAGGCCTGGCATATAAAGCCCAGCAAAGTGGTTTCATATCGCCCGAAATCAAGGTATTTTCCATGAATTTCCAGCACAGGCTGGTAAGATGAAAAAACAGTGCCTTCCTTCATAATCCTCAGATCCACCGGCAGGTCCTTTAAGAGGGACACACATTCTTCCACTCCGGCAAGTACCGCCCATGACCAGCTCGCAGGGAGCCCCTTGGCCATAATTTCTGCCCGCACTTCTCTATCGATTCCCTTTGCTTTGAGGATTTTTTCAGTCCTTTCGAAATAGATATCTGTTACAAGGCCTTTTCTGATTTGTTCAGAAGTCGCTGTATGTAGCAAGGCTCGAACCCTCCTTTTTGCAAATTAAGCGTCCAGGAAAAAAATACAATGTATTATTTTAATTGTTAAATAGATCAAAAACTAATAAATTCAACCATATTATCAAATAGCTGTCAAACTCCATCCGGTTACCAAGGCATAATCTTATGGATCCTTGAAAGATTAATGAAATATAAGAAGTAAAAGGTCTTCATGGCGAGGTAAGGATTTTTATGAGGTCAATTGTTTTATGCATTTTAATCATTATCTGGTTCACGGCAATGAGCCTCCCTGTGGCGGGTGCCCAGAAAAAGATAACCTTCTGGACCACGGAGGTGGAGAAGGATCGCCTGGAGATCCAGCGACAAATCGCTCGTACATTTGCGCGGAAAACGGGAATTCGTGTCAGCGTGGTCCCTGTGGAGGAAAATCTCTTAGCGGCAAGGGTAACTGCCGCGTATGCTGCGAGAGCTCTCCCGGATGTTCTCTTTCATCCTGTAGACTTTACAATGGGATGGATGAAGGCGGGAATTCTGGATAACCGATCCGCAACCGATGGGATGGATGAAGGCGGGAATTCTGGATAACCGATCCGCAACCGATGTTATAAATGACCTGGGCAAAGAGACCTTTAGCGCCGGCCCCCTGAATTTCGTCCGCGTTTCCGGCGGCTACGCGGCAGTACCGATCGATGGATGGGGACAGCTCCTCCTTTACCGCAAAGACCTTTTCAGAGAAAAGGGACTCCCGATGCCGGACACCTGGGATCGCATCCTAAAAGCAGCCGAAGCCCTGCACAATCCGCCCCTGATCTGGGGCTTCGAGGCCGCCACAGACCCGGGTGAGACCTATACCTGTCAAATGGCGTCAAACTAACAGCGTCGTCCGGGAGTATTAACCTGGACACGCCCAATATGGTCCAGACCCTAATATTTTACAGGGCTCTTGCCAGGTTTACCCCGCCCGGAAACGTTAACTGGCTACACACCCGCATGGACTATCTCTCCGGACGAGCAGCCATGATTATCTGGTCGCCTTTTATCTTAGATGAATTATCGGGGCTTCGTCGAGATCAGCCTGTGGTTCCTGATATAGCCAGAGGGGAACCCGGTTTTCTGGCCAGGAATACGGGCTTCGTAACGGTCATTCACGGGCCCGGCGGCGCTGCTCAGTACGGCCAGGTAAACTACTTAGGTGTCACCACGGGTGCGGACAAGGCCGAAGCCAAACTGTGGGTAAAATTCCTGCTAACGGGCGGTTACCTGAGGTGGCTGGCCATGGCAGCAGAGGGCAAATTGCCCGTGCGAAAGGGAACCCTGGAGGCGCCCAATCGCTTCCTTGACGGATGGATGAAGCTTGAGTTCGGAGTAACGACCCGGGCCAGGATCTCCCGTTTTTACGGGATGGATGTGGTGAAAACCATTATATCCGGTTTGGATGGTTTTGATCGCTGGGGATTCGCCGAAGGGAAGGGAGCCCTTATCTCGAAGATTTATGGGACAAAGATTATTCCTGAGATTCTCAAACGTTTCCTTGGCGGCGAACTGAGCCCGAAGCAGGCCGCCCGAATTATGGACGAGAGGGTCAAGGCGCTGCAGCAAAGGGCGCGACCCTGAACCCTGAACCTTGGGCCTTGAGCTTGATGCCTGACAGTTACCCCGTCGGTCATTATGACTCGGAACGCGTAAGCTGGTATACGCAACCTGTATATCATGAAACCACAAGAGCCCACCTATTTTAATAAAGAGGCCAGACTTGCCTTCTGGATGTTAGTTCCTGTATTCACTGTCGTCCTTGTCTTCGTGATTTTCCCGGTGATCTGGAACGTGTGGCTCAGCCTTAAACCGGTCTTCTTGGAAGATCTTGGAGGACCCTCCCTTTTCGAGTTCAACCTGACCCTGGAGAATTTCAGGAAGGTTTTCTGCGACCAGGACTTTGTGCCGGTCCTTAAGACTACATTGATATACACTGTCGGTGGAAGCCTTCT
>JAFDKF010000156.1 GCA_019307135.1 Deltaproteobacteria bacterium | reverse complement strand
GCGGCGGTGGCCATCCCTCAGCGGCCTCAGCTACCATTAGAGGACAGACCCTGATCCAGGTTGAAGAGAAGCTCTTTGGCATCTTGAACCAATTCATCAATCCTGAGCGGTCAGCGAGAGACCTGGTGTCCGCCCCTGCCATACACGTGGAACCGGCTGTGACTTTGAAGGAAGCCCACGACCTCCTTACCCGCTACAACGTGAATGTCCTTGTTGTACTGGAATCGGATAACCTTCTCGGCACTATCTCCCGTCAGGTTATAGAAAAAGCCATCCATCATAAACTCGAAGACGTGCCCGTGCGCGAATACATGACAATCAATATCGACACCGTAAGTCCTGATGCAACGCTTTCGGAAATCCAGGAAAAGATCATAGGCAATAAACAGCGTTTACTTCCTGTGGTGGAAAATGGCCGGGTGATAGGCGTTATTACAAGAACCGACCTGCTCAATATCCTTGTAAGCGAACCCGCGCGCATTCCTGAACTTACAGTGGACAGTAAGGAATGGCGCGCCAATGTGCGCGAAAGGAGAGTGGCCAAATTCCTCAGAGAGCGCCTTCCCGAAGAAATCATAGAGCTCCTGATGGCCGTTGGAAGAGTTGCCGACTCCCTCGGGTACAATGCGTACGCCGTGGGCGGTTTTGTCAGAGACATCTTTCTGTACCAGGAGAACCTTGACACGGACGTGGTCATTGAAGGTGACGGGATCGAGTTTGCCAGGGCCCTAACTGCCTCCCTTGGTGGTCGGGTCCGCGCTCACGAGAAGTTCGGAACCGCTGTGGTGATCCTTTCGAACGGTCGAAAGATCGATGTAGCCACGGCACGGCTTGAATATTACGAGTCACCCGGGGCGCTTCCTACGGTAGAAACGGGCTCCATAAAGCTCGACCTGTATCGAAGAGATTTTACGATCAATACTCTGGCCATAGGACTCAATCCCGGCAGATTCGGCACCCTGATCGATTTCTTCGGAGCACAGAAAGATCTGAAGCGAAAAGTGATCCGCGTCTTGCACAATCTTAGCTTTGTGGAAGATCCCACACGGGTTTTCAGGGCCGTTCGGTTTGAGCAGAGGTTCGGTTTCAGGATAGAAAAACTGACGTCAGCACTGATCGAAAATGCTGTTAGAATGGACTTCTTCAGGGAGCTGAGCGGACGACGGCTATTTTCCGAACTTCGCCAGATCTTAGGGGAAGAGAAGCCTGCCATGGCCCTGCGGCGCCTCAACGAATACAACCTCCTGAAAGTGATACATCCGGAAATCGTTTATGACTCGGCCCTGGAAGCACTCCTCCATTCAGTTGAAAAGGTCCTTACATGGCACCACCTGCTTTTTTTAGAAGAACCATGTCGAGAGTGGATCGTCTACCTTCTGGCCCTTATAAGGTCCTTTGATCAAGGCGACGCAGGGGCCTTGTGTGACCGCCTCCAGCTTACCCCGCGGCATCGGAAAGTCTTGATCGATGAAAAGACAAAGGCAGAGGCGTGCCTGAAATGGATGGTATCTTTACAAATACTCAAAAACAGCGACCTTTACAGAAAGCTTCACCCGTTCCACATTGAGTCCCTGCTCTATATAATGGCATGTACCACTCGCAATTCGATCAAGCGAGCCATTTCCGATTACATTACCCGGTTAAGATCAACAGAAACATTGCTAACCGGCAAGTATCTCAAGGAAATAGGCTTTAAACCCGGCCCCATCTACCGGGAGATCCTGGATAGCCTTCTTGATGCACGCTTAAACGGCGAGGTCAAGACGCTGCTTGATGAGGTAGAATTTGTGCGGAAAAACTGGAAGGTGTAAAATCAATCTCTTGTTCTTATCTCTCACAGAGCCCGCAGAGGCACAGAGTTTTTGAGTAGATTTTCTGATGGGGAAAATCTACTCAAATGGCTGCTATCGCGGGACATGTTGACTGATCCAAGTATTTATGCTGATAGGCACAGTTGCCATGCACCTTGTTGCAAATGTCCGCCAATGGCGGACTGAGCGGTTGGCCTGATTTTTCCTCCCTGCCCCGTTAAATGCGGAGCCTATTTAACCGGGGTCAAAAAATCAGGCCAAGAAAAGATTGTCTCTCTGAGGACTCTGTGGACTCAAGCGACCGAAGGGAGCGGGCGAGAGATCCGGTTAATTGGACAGCGAGTATGTTTGAAGGTTTTGATCTCAACAAATTGGTCGTCATGATCGTGCCGCTGCTCTTCGCGGTCACGTTTCACGAGGTGGCCCACGGCTGGGTAGCCTATCGGCTGGGAGACCCCACAGCCAAATGGGCTGGAAGGCTGACTCTAAATCCCCTCAAGCATCTTGACCCTATGGGCTCCTTTGTTCTCCCCCTGATGCTCTTCTTTTTCAGATCACCCATTATTTTCGGGTATGCAAAGCCGGTTCCGGTCAATTTCAACAATCTGGCTAACCGACGGCGTGATATGATCCTGGTGGCCGCAGCCGGCCCCGCAACCAACATGTTATGTGCCTTCCTGAGCGGCCTGTTATTCAAGCAACTAATTGCTATTAGCCCGTGGTGGGGCAAATCGATCTTTTCAGGCGTTTTAATGGATCTGGCAGCAATGCTCGAATACGGTGTGATCATCAATGTCATTCTTGCCATATTCAACATGATCCCGATCCCACCCCTTGACGGGGGTCGGGTCCTGGCAGGCCTCCTGCCACCAGCTCAAGCCGCTCAACTGGCACGGGTGGAACGCTTCGGAATTATTATCGTCCTCTTCCTCCTCCTCTCCCATTCACTGGACTGGATCTTGGTCCCTATCTTGAAGCTGTTTCTCAGGATTTTTCTGGGTGGCGGAGTATAGAATCAGAGACAAGCGATGTCAGCTCACTCTCAGGCAGTTGGGCGGATACGTGTGCACTTTGCTATTTTTCTTCTTGGCATAGAATGTTTAATAATATAATAAAATCGCGCAGCGATCCAGGAAATCCCTCTCCCCTGGAGGGCAATGCTGTTGAATTAAGGATCAATTCATGATTGTCGTGCCTTATGAAATCCCCCAGCCCCCCTTTAACAAAGGGGGGGGAGCCTTTGAAAGTCCCCCTTTCGTACCTGCCCGCCATTGCCAGGTACGCTAGCATGTAAGCTGCATGCCCTACGTGGCGTTGGCAGGCGGGAAGGGGGATTTAGGGGGATTTTTTCACCCAACCCTTAAGTCAACAGCATTGGGGTGAGGGGGCAAGCCCCAAGTTAGTGAGAAGTCACCCTGTGAACGGTTACAACTGGAGATTGCAAGATGGCTAGGAAACGTATCCTAAGCGGCATGCGCCCCACCGGTCCACTCCATCTGGGTAACCTGCATGGGGCACTGGCAAACTGGAAAAACATGCAGGACGACTATGATTGTTTCTTCTTCATAGCCGACTGGCACGCCCTGACCAGTGATTACGATATGACAGGTCCCATTCAGGGTTACGCCATGGATATCTTCATAGACTGGTTAAGCGTGGGACTTTCACCGGACAAATGCACCCTCTTTGTTCAGTCGCACATTAAGGAACATGCCGAACTCTCTCTGCTCCTTTCCATGATCACGCCATTGCCCTGGCTGGAACGAAATCCCACGTATAAGGAACAGATCGCTCAGTTGAAGAACAAGGACCTTTCCACTTTTGGCTTCCTGGGTTATCCTGTACTTCAAGCAGCCGATATTATCATGTACAAGGCCAATGGGGTCCCTGTGGGGATAGATCAGGCCCCCCACGTGGAGCTCACGCGGGAAATCGCCCGGCGTTTCAACCATTTTTATGGGGATATTTTCCCGATCCCCGACACGATTCTCACCGAAACCCCCAAGATACTCGGCATTGATCGCCGCAAGATGAGCAAGAGTTACAACAATGCGATCTTCCTTTCAGACACTCCTGAGGAGGTTCGGAACAAGGTCGGCCAGATGATCACCGATCCACAACGGGCACGACGCACCGACCCGGGGAACCCCGATGTTTGCAATGTCTTCAGCTTTCATCGGCTGTACTCGGACGAGCAGACCATACAGCGTGTTGATCGGGAATGCCCAAAGGCCCGAATCGGGTGTGTGGAGTGCAAGCAGATGATGGCCGAAAACCTGATCACGACCCTGGGGCCTGTACATGAACAACGGGCCTACTATGAGGCCCACCCCGATACGCTCAGGGCGATTATTGAAGACGGTGATCAGAGGGCGCGAGTCGTCGCACGTGAAACCATGGATGAGGTAAGAGCAGCTATAAGGATTTGAAAGTGCCTAAAGTGCCTAAAGTGAGCTAAAGTGCCTAAAGTTGAAGGAACAAAACCAATCTTTGCAATAATCTTTTTGGGATGGTTCATAAGCCGTGGTTTTCACCGGATTATTTGATATTATTGCTTCGGAAAACGTTCAAACAACTCCATCAGAATCACAGTCTCGTGAACCATGCGGTTTTTTTGAGTCTTCAACTTTAGCTCACTTTAGGCACTTTAGTTCACTTTAGACACTCAATATGGAACAAACACAAGATCAGACACCTTATAAAGTGCATCTGGGAGATCTCTTTGATGGTCCCATGGATCTTCTGGTGCATCTTGTCAAGAAAAACGAGGTGGATATCTATGACATCCCCATCGCCTTGATCACCCAGCAGTACGTAGAATACCTGGAATGGATGAAATCCCTGAATATCGATGTAGCCGGTGACTTCCTGGTCATGGCTGCCACTCTGGCCCACATCAAGTCCCGCGTGCTGCTGCCCACCCAGGAAGAAGGAGTCGACGACGAGGACCCTCGCATGGAAATTGTAAGGCCATTGGCCGAATATTTGCAGCTAAAGTATGCTGCCGATGATCTAATGGAGCGAGATCGACTCGACTGGGATGTCTTTGCAAGGAGGGACTTTGATGGCACTGAGGCATCGTCAGAGGGAGAGCCAGGGGGCCTGATACAGGTTGGCCTGTTTGAACTCATTGATGCATTTCAGGAGATTATCAAGCGGGTATCTCCGGCATACCTCTGGGATCTTACACCGGATACCATCTCTGTGAAGAGCAGGATTTCTCAGATTGCAGACATCTTAGAAGAACGGGGCTCCATGACCTTTCAAGAACTTTTTGAAGCACAGGCCACCAGAGGAGATATCATTGTAACCTTTCTGGCTATTCTTGAGATGGCCAAATTCCAACTGATACGGATTATGCAGCATCTTGAGTCAGGAATTATCAGGATTTTCAATGGATAATTTAGAGGCCATTATCGAAAGCTTGCTCTTTGCTTCAGACACACCCCTTACAATCGATAAGATCAAGTCCGTTCTGGAAACCGCAGACCGCAAGACCGTCCGCGAGGCCCTCACCAACCTGGCCGAAGAGTATGAATCCGGCAAGCGCGGCTTTTTCTTGGCCGAGGTTGCAGGCGGATTCCAAGTCCGAACCCGTCCTGAGTACCGCCAGTGGATCAGGCGACTGAAAGAGACCAGACCGGCTCGTTTGAGCCGGGCAGCTTTGGAGACCCTTGCGATCATTGCTTACAAGCAACCTGTGCTTCGCAGCGATGTAGAATACCTGAGGGGGGTAGACAGCGGGGGGACACTCCGGACTCTCTTTGAACGAAGGCTGATCCGCGTGATGGGCCGGAAGGATCTGCCGGGCCGTCCCATGATATACGGCACCACCAAACAGTTCTTAGAGCTCTTTGATCTCAAGGACCTAAATGAGCTCCCTGCTCTCAAAGATCTGAAGGATCTGGGAGAAACATGGCCGAACGACTCCAGGTAGTCCTGGCACGGGCCGGAGTCGCCTCTCGGCATCAGGCAGAAAGATTGATTCGCGAGGGCCGTGTTACGGTAAATGGTCAGGTGGTCCGCAAGCTAGGCACTCATGTCGTCTGGGGACAAGACGCCATACGTGTAGACAACCGTCTCATCTGCCGATTAGAGCCCAAGGTTACCGTCGTCCTGAACAAGCCAAAACGGGTGCTAAGCACTTCGCATGATCCCAGGGGCCGTCCAACCACAGCCGAACTTGTCAGGAAAATTAAGGCGCATATCTTTCCCGTGGGACGCCTCGATTATCACACCGAAGGGCTCCTGATCCTGACGAATGACGGGGAACTGGCCCAGCACCTTCAGCATCCCCGCTATGGCATCCCCAAGACCTATCGGGCCAAGGTCAAGGGTATGCCCGCCGCAGAGGTCTTGCAAAGTTTAAGATCCGGCGTCATGTTGGATAGCAAACGAACTGCACCGGCCCAGGTAAAAAAGATAGGCACAACCGGCAAGAACACCTGGCTTGAGATTACCATAAAAGAAGGCAGAAACCGGCAGGTTCGGCGGATGTGTTGGGCAGTGGGCCATCCGGTCCTGAAATTGAAGCGCACACGTTACGGCCCCATACGTCTAGGCGATCTGAAACCCGGAACCTACCGTGATCTGACACCCGCTGAAATGGAAAAACTTCGGAAATATGTTGCTTAAGCTCCGTGAGGGGCTCCTTTTGTCTCTCGCAGAGCCCGCAGAGCGCACTGAGCTTTTGAGCAGACAAATCATTCATCTCTGAGACCTCTGTGGGCTCAAGCGACCAAAGGGAGCGGGCGAGAGGTTCTTGATCGTATGATCATATACACAAAAAATCCTTGACTTTCCCCCTCGTACACTTTATCGAATATCTATTAGTTGAATCCGCAATCCAAAATCCGCAATCCAAAATGTTATACGGGCGGTTAACTCAGCGGTGAGAGTGCCATCCTCACACGGTGGAAGTCCGCGGTTCAAATCCGCGACCGCCTACCAAGAAAATCAAGGGGTTATGGCAGCGGCCATGACCCCTTTTTTGTGAAGGCTTGTGTGTGTTGGGTTTTCGTCATTGCGAGCAAAGCGAAGTCCGACTCCGCCGGATTGCCACGATCATGAATGCACTAAGAGCACAGGCGGAAAGACTTCGGCCAATCCAGACGCTGAGTTTGAGGAAAAAGTTCGACCTGTGCGGTTGGATAGTTTGCCCAGGTCATACCTTCGGACAGCACGACGATATACTGGTTACAATGCTCTGCGTTGTAACCCTACCGCTGGACGCTCTGCGTCCAATACGTATAGCTACTTAGGGAGCGCAGAGCGCCTGTCGGTATGCGTTCCCACGCAGAGCATGGGAACGAGAATAACTCAGGTTTTATTTCGTGTTTTCGTCCTTTCGTGTTTTCG